>JADFSH010000205.1 GCA_022560875.1 Planctomycetota bacterium
GATCTTTAAACTGTGCTGCCAAGTGAGCGTTACGACTCATTACGCTGCGAAGGCTGCGACCGCCGTTGAGAAAATTCAATGGCTTTTCTAAACCCAATACGTAGAGACACCTGAGCTTACTGGTTTCATGTTCTGCTAGAGTGTAGAAGTCCTTAAACAGAGAGTTCTGTCGAATTGACTCCGCACCGCCGCGCCAATTGATGAACTTGAACTCTGCTACTCTGTGGTTGGTTTCGATATCGAAGTCTTTTCCGGTATTGCCTGCTCCAAGTGAGAGATACTGGATAATCTCCCCTTGGCCGAGAATGGCAGGGAGTGCCGTCAAGATTCCGGCAGCGTGAATCAGAACATTGATTTGACCAGCGAGCTTCTTGACCTCAAACCCGGCTTCAAGAAGAGAAGAATCCAAACCTTCGACATCACATAGCTGAACGGTTTCAACAGGACCCAGTCCTTCAAATCGGATTTCCAATTGACTCAGCCGAGCAGTGAGGTCTCCAGCCTCAAAGTCATGGATTCGTCTTGCTGCGTCGAGTAAGTCCATCTGTGTTTGGTTAACCGTTAATCAGTGAAGACAGCAACGATCGTGGGCACATTCTGATGAGTTGAACTCGCTCGGTCAAGCATGAAGGAGGATTACGGGACTGGTACGTTTGATCACCCCGCTAACGCCCGGCTGTCGCCGCGTCCGCCTCCAACAGCTTGTTAGGAGGCGGCGTCATCTCGATTGGACTGGGGACCCGCGGATACGAAACTACGACACCTCGCCGAACGCAGCGATTTCTTCGACGTATGCCGAATCGAACTGCAGCGTCTCAACCAACTGTGATAGCTCGGTCGCGTACGCGGGATTCGCCCCGGCCAGGCCCAACTCGCGCGGCAGGTTGTAGCAGTACGCCTCGACAGCTTCGCTGGTGTCCAACAGCTCCACCTGTACGCGTTCTCGTATGTACTCGCGAACACTCGGTTCCGAGTAGAGCGCGCGAGCTTCCTGGTCGGCGAGCTCCATCACGATTCCATAGGCGCGACTCGAAGCTAATCGCAGCAATGTTGCTCGCTCGCCGATGTGGATGCGGTAGTCGGGCAGCACTGCCGGCCCGATAATCTCCGGGTGAAGACCCTTCTCAGTGAGAAGAGACCGATCCATGAACAGGCCGTAGAAGAAGATCCTGCTCATGGGTTCGGAGCTGTCCGCCTAGCAGTTGATTGAACGGAATTCCACATATCCACGTATAAGGACCATGCTATACCGGGTAATTAGGGACAGTCACTTTTTAGAAAGGAGTTGCCCGTTGGCTGAGTAGTACATAAGCCGGTTCCAGGCAGCGTGGGGATCATACCCGTAGTGGGCTTGGCCCGGACAACGTATCCGGCTGATATGAACCGAAGTCAATCATCATCATCCTTCGCGCCGTTTAGAAAACTAAAGTGCATTTCCGCGTGGCGACAGTGGAGCTGGATCCATTCCTCATGCTCGAGATTACCCAGCAAGGGGCTGCGATGTCTCATTCGCTGGCCCTTGTTTTCGATGCGATCGACGACAACGCGGAGTTTCTCCCGAGCTTCCTCCCAGGTCATATCTTCCGGGGGGACGAGGAAGTTGAACTTGCGGGGCAGTTTCACGCCCGCCCGCATGGGCTTGATCAGAATGCTCGTGCGCATCATCTTGGCAATTCCCCGAATGATCAGGGGCGCATTGGCGACGGCAAAGCCGTCCAGGGAACATTCGATCACCCCCGCCACATGCCCGACGATCTGGGCCGGCGTCCAGTTTCCCGTGGTGCGGATGCTGCCATTGAACTGCGTCACATCATCCAGAAGTTCATGCATTCGCCCGAAGCGAAGGGTGCGGCGATCCTTGACCTTTGACGTTTTGACCTTGCTGGGTGCCATGTGTTTCCTCGGATCAGGTCGAATTCACCCGGAACGCTTATACGGGAAAGCCCTCGCAGGCTTTCGGATCAAGATACCACCTGAGTTCACCTTCGATCGGAGCGACCCCCTGGATGGGCAGTTCCTCGATCGATTCCTCGCCGCTCGCGACCCGCTGGATCATCGCGGCCTTCGCCGAGCCCGTGATCAGCACCGCAATGAACCGGGCCGAGTTGATCAGCGGAAACGTCATCGTCACCCGCTCCGAAGGCTGGGCGTCGGAACATGAAGTAAAGCTCATCCAGCGTTCTTTCTCGGCGAGGGCGGGGGTATGCGGAAACAGGCCGGCCGTGTGCCCGTCCTTCCCCATTCCCAGAAGCACGAAGTCGATGCGATCGTTTCCTTTTTCCCGCCATTCCAGACTTTCGCGGATCTGGGTTTCATACTCAATCGCGGCGGAGGATGATTCCGCATCGATTGCGTGCACCTGTTCCTTCGGCAGGTCTGCATGTTGTACGATCGTCTCGGCAATCATCCGGTAGTTGGAATCCTCATGAGTGAGGGGCACGCACCGCTCATCGACGAGCCACAAATGCGTGCGTCGCCAGGGGAGCATGCGATATTCGGGGTCATACATAAGCCTTTCATACAGCGGCTGGGGGGTCTTGCCCCCGGACAGGGCCAGGTGAAAATCCCCGAAATCCCGAACGCAATCCAGCGCCATCGAAACCAGGTCGTGGGCGACGGCGTCGAGGACCTCATCTCGGGTTTCCGCAACCGTCACCTGCCCGGGCAGGTCGGGGGCATCGGGAAAGGAACCGATCAACTCATAGGATTCCTTATCGCGTTTCGGATCGGGCTCGTAAATATGCTCTTTCATGTCGATGTTCTACAATGATTATCATGACATGCCTCGTTGATATTAGCCAGCCTGCCGATTCCCTCAATTATGCACCCGGGTGCCCATTTTCGCGGTATCTGCTGAGAAAGCTGACCGGCAGAAAATGGATCGGTCTGCCCTGCGTTGCTTAGCCCCTGGAGCCTCCCGTGAGAAACCCACTGATTCTTCTCCTGTGTGCCATCCTGATCATGAGCAGCGAGGCAATGACCCCCGCGGCCGGGGCCTTCCCTCAACCGGCGACCACGCAAAGCACAATTCAGGAAGTTCCTGATGAGCTTCTGCGCGAGACCGACCGACCGCTCGACGCACGAATTGATCCGGACAAAGTCACCGAACTCGATCTGCCGCCCCTTCCCGAGCAGGTCGTTTTGCCCATGCCGCCGTGGTTTCGATTGTCGGAGAGTGCGGCTGAGGTACCCGTCCCCCAGGATGTCTGGAACCGGGCGATGCAGGCGATCCGCGACGGGGTTGCTTATCTGCGCACCCAGCAGAATGAGCAGGGCGGCTGGTTGACCGATCTTCAGGCCGCCCCCACCGATCAGCCCGACGCGCCATCCCCCATCGCCATTGCGGTCACCGCCCTGGCGATGAAGGCGATCGCTCAACCGAGTGATGAGCGACTGAAAGATCCTTCGATCAAGCGGGCCGCGAACTTCATCCGTACCGCGCAGCGCAAGGACGGTTCGTTCGACGGCGGGGCGTTATCCAATTACGTCACCTCCTGCGTCATCATGGGGCTCACCTCCGTCGATGAAATGCAGTTCGCGACGGAAATCCACTTCGCGACGAAATGGCTGCAAGTCACCCAGTGGGACCAGGGCGAGGGGGTCGGGGCCCGACAGGATTGGTTCGGCGGATCCGGCTACGGCAATCGAGGCCGCCCGGATCTCTCCAACACGCAGATGATGCTCGACGCTCTCTACGATGCCCACATGAGCCCGGACGAGCCTGCCGTTCAGCGCGCGTTGCTGTTTGTCTCCCGCGCCCAGAACCTCAAGGCCACCAACTCAGCAGAGTGGGCGGGCAACGATGGCGGATTCATCTACACCCCGGCCAATGGCGGTGAGTCGATGGCTTCCGAGGTCGCGGGCGAGGGCAGACATGGTGAACTCATCGAAGAGGGCCAGGCTCGAAGTCTCCGCAGCTATGGTTCCATGACCTACGCGGGGTTCAAGAGCATGATC
>JADFSH010000206.1 GCA_022560875.1 Planctomycetota bacterium
ATTGTCGCGGGGGTGCCGGAAATACTCATCAGCAAAGGCCTCAAGGCGGGCGACTGGGTGCAACAGGCCGCCCAGATCTGCGGCGGGGGCGGCGGCGGTCGTCCCGACATGGCCCAGGCCGGCGGCAAGAATCCCGACAAGGTCGATGAGGCCATCACGAAAGCACGCGCGTTCGCGCAACAGGCAATTTCATGAGCGAAAAAACCACTCCTACCGGCAGCGGCGACAAGGATCTCAGCAAAGTGCGCTCGGAGTCAGTTGACTCGGGCGACTCTCCCCCCGGATTGACGCACTTCGTCTCCGAACTCAAGTCCATCGAGGATCAGGTCGGCCAGCACGTCATCACCGCCCTCAAGCATGAAGGAACGGTCGCAGTGCTGACTGCGGTGCTTCCCGCGGCGGGTTCCACCGGCGAGCGGATCGCCTCCGTGCCGCTCGACCAGGAACTCTGGATTCAGGTCCAGGAGCTGCTCACAACCGCCGGCGAGGAGCAGGCCCGGGATGTCCAGTGCATCGGCTTCCAGTGCGTTCTCCAGGATCGCCAGCGCAAGGCGGAGGCCGAAAAGAAAAAATCCCCGCCACCGGATAATTTCTGAGAAGAAAAAGTTTCCCTGTTGTGATTCATGACGGACCAATTGCTGTTTGACATCTCTCTCGCCCAGTGGTCGCTTCATCGGATGTTGTTTGCCGATGAGCTTGATCCATTGGACTTCGCGCGATTAGCCCGGGATGAATTCGGCATCGAGGCCATCGAGTACGTCAACACCTTCTACAAGGACAAGGCGACGGACTTTGTCTATCTGGAGGAATTGAAGCAGCGGGCCGACGACCAGGGCGTGGCCAGCCTTGTCATCATGATCGATCACGAGGGTGATCTGGGAGACCCAAATGAAAATCGGCGGATCGAGGCGGTGGAGAATCATTACCGGTGGGTCGATGCCGCGAAGTTTCTCGGTTGTCACAGTATTCGCGTCAACGCCAGGTCCGCCGGCATCCCGGCGGTGCAGCAACAACTCGTTGCCGACGGCCTCCGGCGGCTCACCGAATTCGCCGACGAACGCGACCTCAGCGTGCTGGTGGAAAATCACGGCGGGCTGTCATCCAACGCCCAGTGGCTCGCCGGAGTCATGACGCTCGTCGATCACCCGAACTGCGGCACGCTGCCGGACTTCGGCAACTTCTGTCTCGACTGGGAGAAGCGCGATGACCCGGCGATGTGGTACGACCGCTACGAAGGCGTAAAGGCAATGATGCCCTGGGCCAAGGCCGTCAGCGCGAAGTCCAACGAGTTCGATGCCGATGGCAACGACACGCAAACCGACTACGAGAAGATGATGCGGATTGTTTTGGATGCGGGGTATCGGGGGTATGTGGGGGTGGAGTACGAAGGGGAAGACTCGGATGAAGCGGAGGGGATCCGCACGACGAAGGCGCTGCTGGAGCGGGTACGGGAGACGCTGACTCCGCAGTATGCGTGAAGAGTTCACCACAGAGGGCACGGAGGACACAGAGCTCGGGACTGGCAATTGAACGGTGCCACTGACACTGCCGGTCCCTCCGGCAATGTCAGTGCGTTCACAACACGACCCCCGAACACTGACGCTCACGCCCGAAGCGTGATCGTTAATGGCACCATGGCGGTCGTTCCCAGCTATCCCCACGTGTCAAAAATCAACTCTCCATCCCTGATCCCCTCATACCATCGCGCTGATGACCATTTCCAGCCCGCGGGCGAATCAACAAGTCCACGACGCACTGGATTTGCGTGAAGATAACTGACTTTTTCAAGCATCTCTTCTTCATCACGAATGTTCCGGTCGTACCCCCCGCCGGCCTGCCAGAATCGCAGACGCCCCTTTGAAGCGGCCATTCGTTGGAGTATCGGCGCTTCCATATTTTTCCATCGAATTATGACACGCTTGCCGACCGATTGTTTGAGGCTTTTCAGCACGATGTCCACCGGATGTTCAGGCAAACTTGGGGTCAGAATCATGTGTACGTGTTCCGGCATCAGCACCCAGGCATGCAGGCGAAATCCATGCTGCTTCCGGGCTGCGTCCAATCTGACTTCAAACAAATCGCGAATGTCATTGTTATCCAGCAATGGCAGCCGTCGATAGCATGAAAACGTCAGAAAACGAGGTTGATTCTCGATCTCGAATCGCTTCAGTGATTTTCGGAAGAAAGTCCCCATGCCCGGAGTATGGGATCAGCCTCATGATTTTGCAAGCCCGGTGCCCGGTGCCACTGACACGACCGGTTCCTCCGATCATGTCAGTGCGTGTGTAAATATCACACCAGACACTGACGTTCACGCTCGAAGCGTGAGCGTCAGTGGCACCGTGAAGATTATTCCTCACTCATCACAAACGGCCCCAGGTCCATGGTCTCGACGCAGCTTGTGTCGATCCCCTCGATCGTTCCCGTCTCGATGAACGCCTCGACGATGGCGTCGATGCAGGGGCCGCCCACGCCGTGGGAACCCGGGGCGATGACGTGCAGGCTATTGGGCAGACTGCTGGCGGCCTGCTCGCCCCAGCGCGGTCCCGTCACCGGATCGAACTGCCCCGACAATAAAAGCGTGGGAACATCAACGCTGACATCGTCGCCGTAGTTCGCGGGCAGCACTGAACGGGGCCAGATGTCACAGATCGCTTTTTGGGCGCGCACGCGAAAATCGCCGAAAAACGTGTCCTTCGTCGCCTCGACGATCATGGCCTCGGTGATGCGATCCAGATCCTCAGCGCAGGACACGCAGAGGAGCATGCCGAAGGCAAGTATGTTCTGAATGCTCCGGTTACTCATGATCCCCGCCTCGGCAAAGGTCTTGTAGTCACCCTCGAACGCGCTGTTGACCAGAAACGGAACACGCCGACTGTCAAAATACATCAGCGTCCGAAACGCCCCGGCAAACGACTGCCAGGAGAGGGTTATCGTCTGTGGCTCGTTCATGAAAGGAAGCTGCACCGACACTTCCAAAGCTTGGGCTTCCAATCGCTGTCGAATGTGGAGGAACTTCACCGCCAAATCGCCGTAGGCTTCGTGACAATCCGGGTCTGCCGCACACTCGGCAAAGATCAGGTCCAGGGCGGTCTGGGCCTCCACCGCGTGATACAGCGGATTGGTAAAGGCAATCGGGGCGACGCCCGAAAGCACCGCCGTGCGCACCGTCTCGGGATGGCGGCGCATGTACACCAGCGAGGCCCGGGTGCCGTAGGAACCGCCCCTGAGATTGATCCTGTCATACCCGAGGGCCTGGCGAATCTCATTGAGGTCGTCCGCGGCGATGGACGTTGAGTATTGGGTCAGGTCGGCGCGCTGGGAAAGTTCATCACGACAACGCTCGTAAACCTCCAGATCCCAGACCCCGGTGAGATAGCCCTGGACATTGTCATCCGTGCCGAGCAGTTCACAATGCAGGGGCATCGAGCCGCCCGTCCCCCGCTGGGTGACGAGCACAATGTCGCGCTGATCGCGCTGGGGATGATTCCGGGCCCGGTCGGCAATGATCGTGATATCCATCCCCGGCCCGCCCGCCATCTCGAAAATCGGATCGGACTTCGGGTTCTCGCCCGTGGCATGGAGGATCACGACATTCAGATCGATGGTGCGTCCGGATTGGGTCTCGCGATTTTCATAGACCGTGTAGGTGCCGCGACTGGTTCGGTGGCCGGTCTCTTCATCGACTGTGGTTTCCAGCTTCAGCTTCGCCTCACTCCGCGCGGATGGCATCGTGGTCGCAGCCTGTCGGGCGTGGGCCGGGACATATCCAAACGCAAGCCCGATGAAACAGACGAGAACCTTGGAGAAAGATGAACGTCGTGACATGATGCCTCCTTCAGGAACGGAAGTGGGATGGATGGGTAGCCATTCAATATACCCAGGAGTCATACCATTCGTTACAGGGATATTCGCAAGGGGGGCTGATCTTTCGGGCCGC
>JADFSH010000207.1 GCA_022560875.1 Planctomycetota bacterium
CATTCGATCCGGATGGCGCTTCCGCAGGGGGGCAGGACGGCATACGTTCGGATTACCCGGGGCTGCAACAAGTTCTGTACCTATTGCGTCGTGCCCCGCACTCGGGGCGCGGAGGTGCACCGACCGCCGAATGCGATCGTCGAGGAATGCAAACGTCTGGCAGATAAGGGCGTGATCGAAATAACCCTTTTGGGGCAGACCGTCAATCACTACACCTATACCCACGGCACAGCGTTGACGATCGGGGATAATCCGGGGGGCCGGAGTGAGTTGCCGCAGATCGGTCCCGGGGGGGCGGCTTTTCGAAGTAATGGCAAGGCAGCAGCTTCTTCTCGAAAGACGAGCTTTGCTGATCTGCTCAAGCGGATTCACGATGAGGTTCCAGAGATACGGCGACTGCGGTTCGTCACCAGCTATCCGAGAGACTTCGGGGACGATGCACTTCAGGTCATGGCCGAATCACCCCGGATCTGTCGCTATCTGCATGTCCCGGCCCAGTCTGGCTCGAACCGGATCCTGAAGCTCATGAATCGCGGATACACGATCCAGGAGTATCTGGCGTTCATTGACCGGGCGAGGGCCATCATTCCAGATGTGTCGATTGCCGGGGACATTATTGTGGGATTTCCCACTGAGACGGAAGAGGATTTCGAGCAGACGAAATCTCTTCTGAAGCGGGTGAGGTTCAAGAACAATTTTATTTTCAAATACTCACCCCGGCCCGGGACGACGGCTTACGACCGGCTGCCCGATGACGTGCCGGAGGCGGTCAAGCGACGACGAAATAACGAACTGCTGGAGTTGCAAGCCGAGATCAGTACTGAGGTTCATGCCGCGATGGTGGGCCGCACGGTCGAGGTGTTTGTTGAGCAGGTGAGCCGCCACAGCCACAAGCGGGCTGAGCGGGTGGCGTTAGGCTGGGCCAGACCCCCCAAATGTATCCAGATGTCCGGGAGGACGGCGGGGGACCACATTGTGGTGTTTGACCTGCCCGAACACCTTGAACCTGAGGCAATTATCGGAAGCATCGCCTCCCTGGAGATTCAACGCTCGGGTCCGCTGCTACTTGAGGGTGCGTTTTGTGGAGATCCTGTTTGTGGGAGATGAGCAGTGAATGTTGAAAATTCGTAGCTGAGCCTCGGGCGGGTGGCGGCAGATGACTTGCGAGGTGAAGTATCGAGTATTCTGCATATCTGAGGCTGGTTTTTCCCCCATGGAAATCGCTGCATCACCTGAAAGCCTTATATTCAGCCTGATCTCCGGTGAAGAGGGCTCAAGGCTTACCTATTTTGAAAAAGTAAAAAGTCTTGAGATTGTCACTTGACACACTTGCTGGATGGATTATCTTCAACAACGGAAGTAAGGGTGGCACACCCTGCACCGACTGCATTGTGTCATAGAAATCGATTCTTGGAGAATTCAAAGAGAAGGAAAGGTTCCTCACAATGAGAAAACAAGCGTTTGTTCTGGCAGGCTTGGCCAGTGCCGCAATAACGGCGAATACCCAAGCCGCATTCATAGAGGTCACTGAATTCATCGATGGAACGGTGGATGGAACGTGGCAGACTGTGGTGCTTGCTGTGTCCGGCCTGACTGACCGCCTGGATGCAATCAATGGTACAGCAGGAGTAGGTGAAAATCCGATGTCGTTTATAACCGGCGACGGTAGTAACCTGTACAACCATGATACTTGGATATCCGGACCCTTCATATTCAATGGGGAAGCTGGATTGGCGTCGGTTGACGCCGATTTTGCTGGCTTCTTCAACGCGAAGTACGATTCCGGCGTGTTGACACCATTCCAAAAGGACATCTTCGTAAATGACACCAGTCTTACAGCGGGCTTCGCAACTGAAATTGGATCATTCTCGTTCAGCAACGGTGCCTCAGACTCATCCACAAATATCGCGGTTTTCGATGGTGATCTGGATAATCCAATATTTCCCTCCTCAGTAGATGTGTTCCGCCTGACATGGAAGCGGAATACTACGCTGTTCGTTGAGTTCAACGTGCAGACAACCGTCACAACAAGCATCGGTGGAACCACCAATGAAGCATTGAATATTTTACTTCCAGCCATCCCGGCCCCCGGCGCTTTTGCGTTGCTCGGCCTGGCGGGTCTGGTTGGTCGTCCGCGACGTCGTCGTGGCTGACCCATCCCAACAGAGTTTATTGGATACAACAACAAACGATTCCGCCGCCTCGTGCGGCGGTTTTTTTGCGACGAAGAATATGCAGCGTTGGCAAACTTCTACCAGTACGTCGAACTATGTGTTCTATCTGTGCTTGTAAAGTACGTCTTCTACTGGCCTATTCGGCATCATGTGATTCGAGGTTCGATCCGAGGCCGAGAGACTTTTGCAGCGGATCAAGGTGCGGCTTGAAGGGCTCCCATCGGCCGCATGATGAACGATAGACCGGTCGCCTTACCTGGTCGTAGCTCAGGGTGGGGGCGATGCCGGCCCGCCTGGCGTCCTTCGAGGTCTCATGGAAGTGCAGGCATCTCTCATCCCAGTCCAAACCGACAAACTCGATGAGCCGCTGTGACTGTGTCGCCTGGTCATCCACGAGCGACTCGTACTGCACCTCCAGGATCGACAGGTCGAGCACATCCCGCCAATGCGCCATGAGCCGTTCGTACTGGCGAAACGCCAGCCCTATGGCGGCGAGGTCGCAGGCCCAGGGATTGGCGATGATTGACAGTGAGGCGGTGAAGCAGGAGAAGCACGTGTCCATCGGGTCGCGACGACAGTGAATGATCTTCGCCCTCGGAAACAGGATCGAGATCAACCCCAGATGCTGATAGTTGAAGAGGTTCTTGTCCACGACTCGATCCACGCCCCTCTGATATGGTCGCAGACCCTCCAGATAGGCCCGGCTCAATCGATTGACATCTTCCTGCGTGAGATCGAGCACGCAGCGCGGGTAAACTTGATCTGAAAGGATGTCTGCCGGCATGGACTGGATGATGTCGTGCAGGATGTTGATCTCACCTGCCCCTCGCGCCCGGGGATGAGCGTCGATGATTCGCTCGATGAGTGTCGTCCCCGATCGCGGCATGCCCGCGATGAAGATCGGCAGTTCGCTCCCATCCGTCGAACGAGGTAACGCTTTCAGGTGACGAGCGGAAAAGACCTCGATCAAATCGTCGATCTTTCGCCGGTGTGATGTCTCATCGAAGTTCGTAGGGATTGCCGCATTCGCCTTCTGATAGGCTCCGAACGCCTCGTCATAGCGCCCGAGTGATTCCAAGGAGCGGCCGCGCACGAAGCCCAGCAACTGACGATTATTCGGATCCAGATCCTCATTGTCGAGATGACGAGATGCCGTCCGGATCGCCTCGTCGTGCTGTTGACGGTTCATGCTTACGGTGGCATACACCACCGCCATATGAGGCGTCTCCTCATGACGGTCTATGAACGGCTGTATCGTTCTCATGGCGGAGTCGGGATCACCTTGTTTGTCGTAGGCATCAGCCAGAGCGGCTATGGCATTTGAGTGATCGGGCTGCAGTTTCAATGCCTTATGCAGGCTGGTGATGGCATCTTTGAATCGCCCTTGACTCGTGCGGACCTGTCCGAGTGCGATATGAGTCATCATCTGCTGTGAGTCGAGTGTGATACTCTTTTTATAGTGTTTGGCTGCTTCCTCGAGATGGCCCTTTGCTTCGGCAATCTGCCCAAGCAGGGCGAAGAAGCGTGGATTTTTTTTAGATTGAGCCGCAGCCCGAATGGCAATGCTCTCCGCTTCGGCGATTCGCCCCGCAGTCACCAAACTAAACGCCTGGCGAAGATCGATTCCGGTTCCGAACGGGTTCATCAGCCCTTGACGAGATCGGCGTTGGTGGGGAAGCGTTTGAGAGCGCCCAGCAGTTGTTCGATCTGCATTGCGGGAGGCATGTTCCGCAGTCGCCGCCGCAGGGCGGTGACG
>JADFSH010000065.1 GCA_022560875.1 Planctomycetota bacterium
TGAAGGATGGACAAAGCTGGGCCAAAGCCCGGGAAGCCTATGAGATTTTGCTCGCGAAGCATTTCAGCGCCATCAGAATCGCCACCAACTGGATCGGCGGTGCGCATGTCAATCGGGACCGCAAGGGAGACCCGGGCGACCGCGACCCGGTGACGCCGGTTTCCGCCGATCAGCAGCGCGAGGCAATCCAGTTCATTATCGAGAATGCCTTTGAGGATGATGCGTTCGGACTCAACCCCGAACTGCTGGCGAAGATGACCGTGGACAAGTGGTGGGACCGGGGCGGGTTCTCCACGATCTTCGAGGATCCCACCTGGCCGGTCCACGATCGCATTCTCGGCATCCAGGCCGTCACCCTGACCATGATTCTGAATCCGACGACGCTCAATCGCGTGTATGACAATGAATTCCGGGTGGCCCGGGACACCGACGCCCTGACCCTGCCGGAGTTGCTCTTCGACCTGAGCGATGCCATCTGGTCGGAAATCGACAAGACGCCGGAGCAGTCCTACACCGCCCGCAAGCCCATGATCTCAAGCATGAGGCGCAATCTTCAGCGCGAACTTCTGGAGCGGCTCATCGACTTGAGCCTGCCCAATCCCAGTCTCGGCACCGCGGCCAAGCCGATCTCGAACCTCAGCATCCACAAGCTCCGCGAGCTGAAACGAAAGATCGACAAGACCCTGAACCGATCGGCGGCGCGTCTTGATCCCTATTCCGTGGCTCATCTCTCCGAGGCCTCGGTTCGCATCGAAAAGGCGCTGGACGCCCAGTACATCTACAACGCAGCGGACATGGGTGGCGGCGGTTTCGGTTTTCCGTTCTTTTTCCTGCGGGATGACGAGACAGCGCCGAAATCACCCTGACATCCGCTCGGGGATGCCGGTCAAGCAATATTTGCGATGGTCGCTTCCCCAGGGAGCGGCCATTCTTCTCACCGTCCGTCTCGCCTCGCTCATCACGGCGCCAGTGGGCTACAATTTCCACTTCCCGTCAGGACTCATGCCGCCATCGGGTGACTGAACGTTACCCTGTCTCGCGACGTATCACTTTGTTGCTCATTCGATACACAATCGCAAGGTATCGATAAGGCCTGCCCCAGATGTCCCCCAGAATACTTATTCCTGTGATTGGTCTGCTCGCCGTCGTCGGCGGGGTGTGCGGGATCTGGTACAGCGGCTTGAATCAACCGGGACTCTCCGAAGAGCTGCCGCCACTGCCCAATCAGGATGAGGTCGTGCCGGAACTTTTTCAGCTGGTGAACCAGGCTCGCAACGAAGTGATCCGGGATCCTCGCAATGCTGGACTCTGGCTGACGCTCGCCCTGATCTATGACAGCAACATGGACTTCGGCAAGGCCCGGCAATGCTACGAGCAGTCGATCACGCTCGACCCCGATTGCATGACCTGCTGGTATCACACCGCGCACATACGTTTCACGACCAGTGATTACGATGGATGCATCGAGGCCATGAAACGCGTCATTCAGTTGCAGGACAATTTCGCGATGGCCCACTGGCGACTCGGCTATTGGCTTGTGTATCGAGGAAACATCAATGATGCCGAAGCGTCTTTCATCCGCGCCACGAGAATTGATGCCCGCGATCCCGCCGGCTGGTTCGGGTTGGCGATCGTACGGATGGAGCAGGGCCGCAACGAGGAGGCGGTGAAAATTCTCGAGGATGTACTGAACTGGAGTCAATTGAACCGCCCCTACGGCTACCAGCTTCTCGGCACCGTCTATCACCGGCTCGGTCGGACGAAGGATGCCGAACAAACCCTCTTGCTCGCCGATGGGGGTGAAGTCGAATGGCCTGATTCCATACGACAAATCCTTGGGCAGTACCACCGCGGGGCAGGATGGACGATAGATATGCCGCTGCGTCTGATCGGGCAGAGGCAATACGATCAGGCGATACAGCTTATTCATCAGTTTCTGAGCAGCGACCCGGAGAACTACCAACTCCTGAGCAACCTCGCCATCGCACACCGGATGAAAGGCCAGCTCGATGAGAGCATCGACGTGCTGCAAAAAGCCGTCGCCATCAATGCGTCGGTGCACACGGTTCATTTCAACCTCGGTCTGGCGTATCTCATGAAGGCTCGTGAGGCTGACGCAAATTCCCAGCCGACCGAGGAATACGATCGCCTGGCGTTGCACCACGCGGAATTGTCATTGAAGGTGAACCCTGCCTACGCCTCCGGGCGCGGGCTTCGCGGCCAGTTGTTCGAGCGTCAGGACAGGTTTGACGAGGCCAGCGAGGAATATCGCATCGCCGCCAAGGATCGGGAGAGCGGTCGGTACTGGATGCAGCTTCAGATCAGTCTGCTGAAGCGTCTGAATCGTTGGGATCAGGCGGCCGACGTTCTCGGAATCATGTCGTTTCGTTTCCCTCCCCAGCCGGAAACGCTAAACGAACTGATCTCGGCCCAAATCAAGGCAGCACGTTTTACGGAAGCGGAGGAAACCATCAATCGCTATGCGTCACTGTGGCCGAAGGATGGACGACTGGCCTGGTTGAAAAAGGATCTTGACGCCGCGCGTCAGGCCGGGTCGAACGATACGCGTTAGGAAACGTAGAAAAATTGCCATGACTGGATTCCATTTGACCGCCGGTAAAAAGATCCGACCGCAGCCCGTAATGTTCCGGCTGATTCTGCTGTTCCTGACGGCGATGTTTGCGATCGGTTGCGGGGGCGGGGGATCATCAGGCTCCGCCAACCCCCCGTCTCCGGCTCCGACCCCGACAAACGAACCACCCTGGTTTGAGGAGATTGCCGAGTCTTCCGGGATCGACTTCCGGCATGAGAATGGCTACCTGGATCAGTATCTTTCGCCGGAGAATTTCGGGGGCGGCATCGCCCTCATCGATATCGAAAACGATGGCGATCTCGACCTCTACTTCGTTCAGAGCGGAAGCCTCCATCAGGACAGCCCTCAGAACCCGCCCAATCGGCTCTATCGCAATGACGGCGACGGCCACTTTACCGACATAACCGAGGCCAGCGGAACCGGCGATCGCAGCTACGGCATGGGGGTCGCCACCGGCGACTACGACAACGATGGCGACACCGACCTGTACATTACGAATTTCGGGCCGAATGTGCTTTACCGGAACAATGGCGACGGCACGTTCACGGATGTCACCGACCTGTCGAACACCGGCGATGAGAAGTGGAGCGTCGGAGCGGCCTTCTTCGATTACGACAGCGATGGCGATCTCGATCTCTTTATCTCCAATTACCTTTACTGGACGCCCGAATTCGAGCGGGTCTGCCTGAATGCCTTCGGACGACGCGATTACTGTCAGCCTCAGTCATACGAAGCCCCCGCCCTCGACACGCTCTATCGCAACAACGGTGATGGAACTTTCACCGATGTCTCCCGCCCGGCGGGTATCCAGGAAGACTCGGGCAACGGGCTGGGCGTGGTCTGCGGCGATTTCAATGATGACGGACACGTGGACATTTATGTCGCCAACGACGGCATGAAAAACATTCTCTGGATCAATCAGGGGGATGGAACATTCATCAACCGGGCGTTGATCGCCGGATGTGCCGTCGATCAGGATGGTCACGCCAAGGCGGGCATGGGGGTCACCGCCGCGGACATCGATGATGATGGCGACCTTGATTTGCTGGTGGTCAATCTCGTCAACGAAGCCGATTCCTTCTACCGAAACCAGGGAACGTATTTTACCGAGGAAGCCGGGAAGCTTGGTCTCAATACCATCACTCGGCCTTTCACCAGATTCGGCGTGGCCTTCGTGGATTTCGACAATGATGGCCGTATCGACATCTACGAGTCCAATGGCAGGGTCGGACGCCAGACCGGCCCGTTCCTGCCCGGTGGCGCGCCCTATGCCGAACCCAATGTGCTAATGACGATGGGAAACGACGGACGCTTCGAGGAGGTCACCCCTCGGGGCGGGACGGCGGAGCTGCTGGTGGATAGCAGTCGCGGCGCGGCATTCGGCGATCTCGATAATGATGGTGGCATGGATGTAATTGTTACCAATCTCAACAATCGACCCTACCTGCTCCGCAATGTCGTGCCGAGCCGCGGTCACTGGGTGGGCCTGCGCATTCTCGAACGGACGGGGGCGGCTGCCATCGGGGCCAGGGTTCGTTTTTCTGCCGGCCCCCGGATCAAACCCCGTGTCATCACCCGCGACGTGCGGACTGGTTATAGCTATGTCGCCGCGAACGATCCCCGTATTCACGTGGGGCTTGGTAAAGCAACGGTGATTTCAAACCTCACTGTGCGCTGGTCGGATGGCCAGACCGAGAGCTTCGTCGGCGAATATCCGGCTGATACCTACCACACCCTGCGCCGAGGCGAGGGACGCGATATCCCCAGTCAGTGAATAGCAAAATATTGGTCCCCAAAAAAGCGGTGGGGGCGGGATTCGAACCCGCGATACCCCGAAGGGTATACCGGTTTTCAAGACCGGCGCGTTCAACCGCTCCGCCACCCCACCGAGGGTCTTTGAGGCCGCAAGAGCCGTACCGGCGGCATCATAGCGCATCGGAGCGCACTTTTCAGAGCTCTCACGGTGCGTGGAGTGCGTGCCCGTAATGCAAGCCGTTTCGTCAGTATTCCCGCAACAAGTCCCGAGAGGCTTAATTTGGGCTGCGGGAGTGCCCCGAACCTCAGCATTCTTGAACTACAGAGAGACTGAAGTACTGTGAAGTCCACCGTCCGGTCGTCACCATGAGTGAGGATTGGTAAGGACTCATCCTTATCCATCTGAGAACCGCATAGAGTTTGGCCGAAATACTGGATCCATAGGGGGGGCAACACGATGTGCAACTTCCCGACGGGCGATAACAACGACGCTGGCGCCCGTTCTCGGTCGTCGCCGTCAGGATGAACAAGCCGCCAGAAAAACTTCCTAAGAAACGCGGCATTGGCCCGTCATCCCCCCGGACCGGACATGCAGTGCCCCGTGCGGCACGAAATGTCAACCTGTCGGTAACGGAGGGTTAACCATGCCGAAATCAACGTCTGCGTTCCTCGCCTTGTTCATCGGATTGGGCAGCCTCGGAATCACCCGGCCCGTCGCGGGCGATGTCAAGCTCATCACGCTGCCGCCCCGGGAGCGGGTGGAGATCCAGCTCGATCACGGCAAGTTGACCCTGGTGGAGGAGGAGCGCATCGTGCCCCTCGCCGCGGGCGTCAACGATGTTGTCTTCGCCTGGACGAACACCTATATCGATCCGAATTCGATCCAGATGCGTTGTCTGACCGATTCGGAGCGGGTCAAGGTATTGTCCGTCGAATATCCGCCCGGCCAGAACGCCTTGATCTGGAAGGTCGCGGCCCCCGAAGCCGGCTCGGTTCGCATCCGCATCAGCTACATCATCGGCCAGCTCGACAAGTCGTACGCCTATCGCGCAATTGCCGCGAACGACGAAAAGACGCTGACCTTGTGGCAGTACATCCAACTGCACAACAACTCCAACGAGGCGTTCGGGACATCAGGCATGTGGCCGGGCTTCGGCGAGCGAATCGAGCGGCCCATCGGCATCAACGAGACCAAGCGCCTGCTCATCAAGCGCTTTGACGATGTCCCCATCGTCAAGTCCTACACCGCGGACCTGGTCACTTACGGTTACCTCGATGCGGGCAAGAAACAGCTTCGCATCCCCATGCATTACGTGCTCACCAACAACAAAGCCAACCGGCTCGGCGAGTTTCCGCTCGTGTTCGGCAAGGCCCGTATCTTCCAGGATGACGGTCGGGGCACGGTCGCATTTCTCGGTGAGGACTGGCTGCCCTTCACGCCCCGTGACGATGAGGCGGCCCTCTACCTCGGAGTGTCCAAGGACATCGTGGTCAAGCGCACCATCGAGCGAAAGAACCAGAAACGCGTCCGGGGCCAGCTCTACGAGTACGACGTGATCGTCAAGTTCGAGATCGAGAATTTCAAGAATCAGGCCGTGACCCTTGATATCGTAGAGCACCTCACCGCTCTGCGCAACGAGATCCGAGGCAACTCCGGGCGACCCGTCGAGTGGGAGCTTGGTGGCGAGGGTACGCTCACAAAAGCCTACGACCGGGAGAAATCCACCTCCGATCGCGCCGTCTTTCACATCGTCCTGCCCGCGATGGGCGTGGACCAGAAGGCGAAGAAGATCACGCACACCCTTCACATCGTGATCAGGAACGAGTGGTGATTGCGCAATAACGGGTTGGTACGAGTCGCATTTCGATTTGTCAATCATTGATGAGGAAGGATCAACATGAAACGCCTACTGACGATCTTGACAGCATTCGCACTCACACTGAGCCTGACCCAATTATCCGGGGGGCAGAATGTGGATCTGTCCACGATTCCGCCCCGCGACACGGTGCAGCTGACGATCTACAACTCCGAGGACCTCACCCTCGTTCGCGAGACGCGTCACATCACCTTCAAGAAGGGGCTCAACCCGCTTCAGTTCTCCTGGGTGAACACGCTGATTGACCCCACCAGCGTGGACCTGCGTTTCCTGACGCATCAGGACGAGCTGGAACTTTATGACACGACATTCCCGCACGCCAAGCCGCAGATGCTGTATTGGAACGTGCGGAGCGATTTCGACGGCAGCGCCACGGTGGAGATCAGCTACTTCACCAGCGGAATCACCTGGGCCGCCGACTACGTGTGCATCAGCAACCCGGGCGAGACGGACATGTCCTTCGAGGGGTTCGTGCGGATCACCAACAACTCGGGTGAGGACTACACCAACGCGCAGATGCGGCTGGTGGTGGGCACGATCAACCTCGTGGAGCGGGTCCGCGACCTCGCCCAACGGGGAATGATCAGCAAGTCCGATTTCAATGACTACCGGCTGGGCAGAAAGAAAGCCTCCGATATGCCCGCATCAGCGCGGCGGGAATTAGCCGCCGGGCTGGCTGCGGATATGGATCGCATTTCTTCCAACGAGAAGCAGATTATCAAGGAGGGCCTCTCCGAGTACTTCATCTACACGATCGAGGGCACCGAGACGGTCAAACACTCCTGGTCCAAGCGGATGCGTCTGTTTGCGGGCGCGCGGACCCCGTTCCGCATCCAGTACCGCTACCGCCCGGTCGAGTACGGCCACCAGCTCGTGCGGATGTTCCTGCTTCGTAACGATGAAGAGAGCAACCTTGGGTCTACGCCGCTGCCCGACGGCATCGTCCGTCTCTATCGCGACAACGGCCGCGACGGTCTGTCCTACCTCGTGCAACACTACACGAAGTACGTTCCCATCGGCCAGGAGATCGAGCTGAACCTGGGCGTCGATCCCGAGGTCATCCACGAGCGAGTGCGTATTCAGAGTTGGCGCGACGACTTCTGGTTCCACGACACCAACCGCCGCCGCTACGTGAGCCTGGACGGGCGGGAGCGTATCGAGCGCAACTTTCCCATCGCGGGCTGGAATGCCCACGACCGGTGGGTGGAGCGGATCCGCAACTACCGGGACAAGCCGATCGAGGTGGAAATACGGCTGAGCTTCAACGGCCATGTGGAGTTTGCCAGCCAGTTGGAACCGGAGCTGTACGACTTCCAGAGCCCCCAGTTCAGCGCGACCATCGAGGCGGGTCGGCAGGAGGATCTGGCGTATCACGTGATCACCCACCAGGGCAGGAACGCCAAGCAGAACAACGTCACCCTGCGTGAAGATGATTGAACGAACGAACGGTGATCGCGGCGGGGGGGAGAGTTTGTATCGCAAGCCGGTTCACCAGTCTGCCCGCAACAAGTCTCGAGAGGGTCATTTTGGCGGGGCCTTCCCTTTTTCTGAGAATCTCTGATTCAGTCTCGGCTCAGACCCTAGTACAATGTGACGGCTAGGATTTCCAGGAATACTCTGAACAAGAGGAAGAATCATGAATTACCTCGCAAAAAGAAAATTTGGAAAGGTTATGTGGTCTTTTGTTTGTGTGATAACACTGCTCCTGATTGACGGTCAGGCAGTTGGGCAGCCTCAGCTAGACAGGCTCCTCGCCTCCGACGGCATGACGAACGACTTCTTCGGCTACTCCGTCTCGATCAGCGGCCCCCCGGGAAATGAAGTCGCCATCGTCGGGGCGAAAGGCGACGCCGACAACGGTGTGGACTCCGGCTCGGCGTACATCTTTCGCAGGAGCGGCGCGAGCTGGGTCCAGGAAGCCAAACTCCTCGCCTCCGACGGCGCGGCGAGCGACGTTTTCGGCGCTTCCGTCTCGATCAGCGGCACCCCCGGAAATGAAGTTGCTATCGTCGGGGCGTATTTCGACGATATGTTCCTCCCGGCGGAATCCGGCGCGGCATACATCTATCGCTTCAACGGCGTGAACTGGGTCGAGGAGCAGAAGCTCCTCGCCTCCGATGGCGCGGCTGGCGACAAATTCGGCCCCGTCTCGATCATCGGCACCGCCGGAAATGAAGTTGCAATCGTCGGGGCGTGGTTAGACGACGACAACGGCTCGAACTCCGGCTCGGCGTACATCTATCGTTACAACGGCGTGGCCTGGGTCGAGGAGGCCAAACTCCTTGCCTCCGATGGGGCGGCGGACGACCTTTTCGGCTACTCCGTCTCGATCGGCGGCCCCCCCGGAAATGAAGTTGCTATCGTGGGGGCGTATAAGGACGACGACATCGAGGCGAAGTCCGGCTCGGCATACATTTACCGCTTCAATGGCACGACTTGGGTCGAGGAGCAGAAGCTCCTCGCCTCCGATAGCACGTTTCAAAACTTCTTCGGCTTTTCTGTCTCGATCAGTGGCCCCACCGGGAATGTAGTCGCCATCGGTAGGCTGCCCCCCTCGGCGGTATCCGGCTCGGCATATATCTTCCGCTTCAATGGCGTGAACTGGGTCGAGGAGCAGAAGCTCCTCACCTCCAATGGAACTCCGGGTGACCAATTCGGCCGGTCCGTCTCGATCAGCGGCAACGCCGTCATCGTCGGGTCGTTTCGGGACGACGACGGTAGCGTCCGGGACTCCGGCTCGGCATACATCTTTCGCTTCGATGGCGCGAGTTGGGGCGAGGAGCAGAAACTCCTCAACTTTAACGAAAGGGAGTCTGACTTTTTCGGCTTTTCCGTATCGATTAGGGGCGACATCGCCATCGTCGGGGCGATTAGGGACGACTTTCTTGCCCCGGACCGAGGTTTGGCGTACAGCTTGACTGGACTCTTCGTAACCGAGCTTACCGGCGACTGCAACAGCAACGGAATCAACGATCTACACGATCTTTTTGTGAATAAGACGAGTCCCGACTGCAACGACAACGGCATCCCCGATGAATGCGACATCGCCTCCGGCGTAAGCGTTGATGTCAATGTGGACGGCATCCCGGATGATTGCCTTGCATCCTGCCCCCCGGACGTCAACAGCGACGGCACCGTCAACGTCACCGACCTCCTCGCCCTCCTCGCAGCGTGGGGCGTGTGTCCGTAGCGCGAACGGCAACGTCAGGATACCCGGAACAAGTCCCGAGAGGGTCATTTCGGCAGGTCGTCGTCAGTCATTGGGCTTGTTCGGAAGACTTCTGATTCCGTCTCCGGAAGCCGGGCGCGCCATTCCGCCGCCTTTTCGGGCTTCGCCCACGCGTCGTAGAGCCGGACGAGTTGCTTCACGAGGGGTGTGAGTTCCTCTCTCGGATTGCGGCTGGCTCTGAGTCTTCTCCGGTACAGCTCCTCGTACAACGGTTCCGCCTCGGCGTAACGCTCCTGTTCGAAATACAGGAAGGCGAGGTTCGACATTCGCGACAGCGTGAAGCCATTGTTGTCACCGAGCACCGAGCGGCTGAGAGTGAGAGCCTTTACGAAATACGACTCCGCCTCCGCACTGCGATCCTCTTTCCAAAGGATCATCCCCAGCATCGACATGGCGTAGATCGTATTGCGATGCGTTTCCCCGAGCCGTTCGGTGCCGAGTTCAACGGCCATCAAGGCCATGGCGAAAGCGGCGTTTTGCATCACTCCCTCCTCGTACAGCATGTAGGCGAAGGAACTCAATGAGTACGGAACGTAGTCTCCAAACTCCGGATGCTTGAAGATCGGTTCCACCTCATTGCGAATCATTCGCCGCACCTCATCTCGTCGCCCATCGGCCCACATTTCGTCGACGATCGGAAGCATTTTCAGATACCGGGCCTTCAGTTCCTCTGGCGATTCTTCGGTGCCGATGATCTGGGAGAGCACCAGGAGGACGAACGGATTGTCGAGTCCCGGGGCCAGTTTGCCGGCCCCGAGGGCATCAAACCACGACAGGTCGCCCAGGATGTGCTGGGCGCGCGGGTCATCCGGGCCGACATACTGGAGAAACATTTCGTACGAAGCGCGGCCAAGCTCGAGCGCCCGGGCGTAATCGACGTTTCCATACGCTTCGTAAAGCGCGAGTGCCGCCAGCGATTCGGCTTCCGCAACGCTTCCATCAGGCCGTAGCTCGCGATGGAGTTGAACCGCACGTTCAAGATGGAATTGCGCCGTCTCATAAAGCCCGAGCTTGGTGAAGATGGTTCCGAGTGCGAGGCGAATCTCGCCCTCCACCGCGGGCTGATGGCTGAACTGGCCTTCGATGTGCTCCGAAGCCTGGTTGAGTACATCGGAAAGCAACAGTGATCGGCCTCTCATTTGATCCGGGTCACTGCTCTTGATTATATCGTCGATGAGAAACTTCTTGACGGCCCGGGCCACCTCGGCCTGACGGACGGCTTCTTCCCCGGCGGCGACCGCTTCCAACTTGGCAACCTCCGCTTCCTCGCCGCGCGTTATCGCATCTCGCTCAGCCCGGAGGGCGTCCTGCTGAGCCCGGGACAGATCGATCACGAGCATAGTGGACACGATGATCCCGAGCACCAACACTGCGAGCACGGCGACCACGCCATACACGAAAGGTCGATGACGCCGGGTGAACATCTTGACCTGGTAGCTCAAGCTCGGCGGTCGGGCCTCAATCGGCTCGTTGTTGATGTAGCGCTGTATGTCCCGACCGAGGTCGGCCGCGGTGGCGTACCGCCGCTCTCGATCCTTCTCCATCGCTTTGAGGGTGATCGTCTCGACGTCTCCGCCCAGGGTCTTGTTGATCGTGCTCGGCTTCGTCGGCTGCTCCTCGCGGATCACACGCGCCGCTTCGTATACCGCGATATGCGACACGTCGTAAGGCAGTTTCTCCGTGAGCAGTTCGTACAGCACCACACCCAGGGCGTAGACATCGCTCCGGGTGTCCAGATCGTGCGGGTCGCCTTCGCACTGTTCGGGACTCATGTACTGCAGAGTCCCGATGAGCTGGCCGATGTCCGTCTGCAGCGTGGTGATCGCCATGTCCGAATCCGTGGCCCGGGCCACGCCGAAGTCGATTATCTTCGGCACGCCCCCGGAATCAACCAGGATATTCCCCGGCTTCAGATCGCGATGGATGATGCCCTTCTGGTGACCGTGATGCACCGCATCGCAGATCTTCACGAACAGGATCAGGCGCTCGTGCGTGCCGAGTTTCTTCGCCTTGACGTACTCGATGATCGTCTTCGCGTTGGCGATGTACTCCATGGCGAAGAATGGCACGCCGCCTTCGCCGTCGTCGTGCGTCCCGGCCTCGTAGACCAGGGCGATGTTGGGGTGTTTGAGCCGGGCGAGGATCTGCGATTCGTACTCGAAGCGGCGCAGGGCCGATTTCGAGGCGAGGCCTTTCTTCATGACCTTCAGGGCGACGACGCGGCGGGGCTGCTCCTGCTGGGCGAGATAGACCGTTCCCATGCCGCCGGAGGCGATGATGCCCTTGATGGAGTAGTGGCCGATCTTCTTGGGCAGAGAGGCCGACGAAGGCTTGCCGAGATCAGCCGTACTCGCGTTCGGATCAGCCGGTCTGGAGTTGTCGTCGCCCGCCATTGTCGGTCTCAATATATTGTGAAATGAGCCTCAACAATGGTACCAAGTGGAGGATGGAATCACACATCACCCCGAAGATCTTTCACGAGATGCCGGAAGCGTGTTCGTAACGCGAGCCGATTCGTCAGTATGCCCGACAAAGGTTTCCAGAGGCTCAATTGGTGGGGGGGTGCACCGCCGCGACCCTTCTTCAGGCCGATCTCGTCCGCAAGCAGGTTGAGTTTCATTGTCGCGATACTTGCTATATTCATGAGTAAACAGCCTGGCTACGGAGCCAGTCGAAAGTCATATTGAGAATGTCGATTATGCTACAATGGGCTCGCTGATTCTGAGCGCCATTTCTTCCGGTCCTCTTCGGCCTTCAAGCCGACAACCAACCGCTATAAAAAGGGAACACTCGTCCATGCAACGCAACAACCTGAATCACCAGCGGATACGGTCTCGTCGATGGGATCTTTTGACCCTGGTCCTGGCCGTCGTCCTTCCGGTCTCACTGAGCGCCCTGGCCGTCCCGCCCACCGACGAGCAGCGTCTGGAGCGTCTGGCCGAGCGTCTCGAATCCGCCCGCATCGAGCAGCATGTGCCGGGCATGGCGGTGGCGGTGGTGAAGGATGACAAGGTGATCTTCGCCCGCGGATTCGGTTTCGCGAACATCGCCGAGGAAACCAAGGTGACTCCCGAGACGATTTTCGCCATTGGCTCATCGACCAAGGCGTTCACTGCCACCACCATCGGCATGCTCGTCGATGAAGGACTCATGACCTGGGATGATCCGGTGTCAAAGTGGCTTCCCTATTTCAATCCCGCCGTGACCGGAGACGAGGAGGCCCAGATCCTCGTCAGGGACATGCTCTGCCACCGGACCGGCTTCACCCGGATGAGTATCCTGTGGGTTAACGGCAAGGTGTCGCGTGAGACCATCCTCCACACCGCCAACCACGCCGAGCCTTGGGCGGAATATCGCGAGAAATTTCTCTATAACAACGTAATGCTCATGGCCGCGGGCATGTGCGCCGGGGTGGCGGCGGACTCGACCTGGGAGATGCTGATCCAACAGCGGATCTTCGACCCGCTGGGCATGGATGACTCGTCTCTCACCTACGAGGCGGCCCAGGCGGACTCCCGTCTGGCCCTGGGATACAACTGGAAGTCCGAGGAGGCGGATTGGGAGCACGCCCCCATGCGCAACATCGATGTGATCGGTCCCGCGGGGTCGATCAACTCCAATGTTCTGGACATGGCCCGATGGGTGCGGTTCCAGCTCGGTCGCGGAGAATTCGAATCGCGCCGCCTCCTGAGCGAGGAAACGCACGCCGAGACGTGGATACCCCAAATGAAAATCGCCGGCCCGGTGAGCTACGGTTTCGGCTGGATGCTCCGTGAGTGGAGAGACCGTCGTGTGATCGAGCACGGTGGCAACATCGACGGATTCGCCGCTCAGGTCGCGCTGCTGCCTGAGGAAAACCTGGGCTTCGTCCTGCTGTCGAACACCGGATACGCCCCGATTCAACAGGGATCGATCGGAATCATCTTCGACGCCATGGCCGGCGACTGGGAACCCGCCTCGCCCCCGGAGGGTGACGCCGGGGATGACGGCAACACCGCTGATGCCGATATCGCACTTGATGAACTCACCGGAGTCTACATCGCAAACTATGCAACGTTTCAAGATGAGCATTTTACGGTGTCGATCGAAGATGATGGCCGACTCGCCATCGATATACCTTCCCAGATGAAGTTCGCCCTCGATCCGCCCGGCGAGGACGGGCGACGACCCTTCGCCGACCAGCCCGGTATCGCGGCAACGTTCGAACGCGATGATGACGGCGAGGTCGTCATCCTCCGGCTCTATCAGAACCGGCTCAAGTTCGACGTGCCCCGCGAGGGGTACGAATTCCCGGTCGAGATCGCTCTCGATGAACTTGAGAAGTACACCGGCAAGTATCGATTCGAATCCAGGAACGTCGATGTCACCGTTCTCGTCAAGAACAATCATCTTGCGGTGGATGTGCCGAACCAGATGGTCTTCGAGCTGCATCCGCCGGATGAGGAAGACAAATGGCAGTTCCGCAACAACGACATCATGACGATCGCGGTGTCCTTCTCCGAAGGCGAATTCGGCGCGATCGAATCGATGACCATGTACCAGTCGGGTCAGCAGTTCGAGATGCCGAAGAAGGCTGACGCTGACGACTTACTTGCGCTTGAGGAAGTCTTTGCTCTCGCCCGGCTCGATGAGCGACAGGACATGCTTGCTTCGGCAGCTCCGCTTCGCTATCGCGGCAAGGCGCGCTTCGCCCAGTCTGGCGTCGCCGGCACGCACGAGATGATCTTCGACGCCTCTGAACGCTACCGCTCTGATATGGAATTCGGCAAGTTCGGCTCCATCCACAATGCCGTAAACCGCGATGAGGGCTGGTCGGATCTCTCGTTCAGAGAGTTTAATGAACTCAAAGGACGCTGGCTCGACCTTGCCCGGCTCAGTCACCCCGCCATCTATCTCGGTGACTGGCGGCCTTTCCTCGATGAGATCAGAGTGACCGACTGGGACGAAATTGAAGGGCGCAAAGTGATCGTGCTTGAGATGCGTCACGGCGACCTTCCCCTCATGAAGACTTTCATCGATGCGGAGACGGGCGATATCCTGAAGATCGACGCGCCGGTCGAGACGCCGGAACTGCCGGGGATAAAATTCCCCTCGGTTACGTTCTATCGTGACTGGCGAGAAACGGGCGGCATACGCGTACCGCACACGATCGTGTTGGAGACCGAGCAGAACGGTCGTCTGATCATGACGATCACTGAGGTCGAGACGGACGTGACCCTCGCGGACGATGCCTTCATCCTCTCGCGCGAGGAGAAGTGACCCCCAGTCCCCTGGTGAGCCCCCCGTGTTTGATCTCGGAAAGACCAACTGCGAACCCATTTTGTCATCGCAACTTGTCGCTAATTTCCGCTTACAATGAGTATTTGACCCCGGATTCCGATACTATGAGTCCATACTGGAGGTTTTCATGCGCAATCGCCCATTCATCGGACTGCTTCTGCTCAATACGCTGGCTTTCGTTTCAATCACCGCCCAGGCCGACGACTGGCCCCGCTGGCGGGGTCTCGAAGGGACTGGCATCTCGTCCGAGTCCGAATGGGCCGCGAAAGGCAAGGCAGACTCCCTTTGGTCAATGAACGTCGGACTGGGCTACGCCTCCTTCGTCATCAGCGAGGGGCGCGTCATAACCTCGGGTTACAGCGAGGCTGACTCGCAGGACACGATCTACTGCCTTGAGACCGAAACCGGCAAGCCGCTCTGGAAGCATTCATTCCCGAGCGAGAAGTGGAAACGGTCCCATAGTGGCGGCACCCTCACCACGCCCACCATTGACGGTGATCGCGTCTACGCCCTGGGGCGCGAGGGCATGCTATTTTGCCTGCAACTTGCCGATGGCAAGGTGCTCTGGGAGAAGGATCTCAAGGAGACCTACGACCTGGACTATCCCACGTGGATGTTTTCCGCATCACCCCTGGTCATGGATGACGTGATCTATGTCAATGTTGGCCGCACCCTCGCCCTGAACAAGGACACCGGCGAGAAAATCTGGGAGACGGGTAAGACGGGGCACGCTTACTCCACGCCTTTCCCGTATGACTTCAATGGCCGCGCCTGCCTCCTGGTCTTCAACAGCGACGGGCTCTTCGTCTACGACCAATCCAGCGGCAAGGAGATCGCCGGCTACGAGTGGAAGACCAATTACGACATCAACGCCTCCACCCCGATCGTGATCGGGAAACGCATCTTCATCTCCTCGGGCCAGAACCGCGGCTGCGCGATGTTCGAGTTGACCGATGATGGACTGCAGGTCGTCTGGGAGAACAAGGAGATGAGCACCAAGATGACCGGCTGTGTGCTCTGGGACGGGCATTTCTACGGCTTCGACGATGCCATCCTCAAGTGCATCGACCTGGATGGCAACGAGCAATGGCGGAAGCGCGGGCTCGGCATGGGAACCCTGATGATCGCCAACGGGCGGCTCATCATCACCTCGGCCAAGGGCGAGCTGATCATTGCCGACGCCTCGCCGGGCGGGTTCGCCGAACTCTCACGCCAGCGGGTGCTCGAAGGCGGCGTCTATTGGACCATGCC
Source organism: Planctomycetota bacterium (assembly GCA_022560875.1). Lineage (GTDB taxonomy): Bacteria > Planctomycetota > Phycisphaerae > Phycisphaerales > SM1A02 > JADFSH01. The sequence goes on from JADFSH010000065.1 coordinate 15,986, forward strand.
CATCCTCGCCAACGGCCTGATCTATGTCCGCAACAGCAATGGCGATGTCGTGTGCCGCGACCATCGCACCGGTTCGTGAACGCAAGGCAAAGGCAGCGACGCGATGTGTGACGGTCTAACCCGGTGTCATGGTCTGAGGTCTTCCCGAAGGCCATGCCGACTTGCGGTGCCACGCCAAGCGGCGAGAAAATCAGTGCGATGAGCACGCCTTGACAAGCACACTGACATTGCCGCAAAGCCGTCAGTGTCAGTGGCACCGGATATAACTCCCCCGCCGGTATGGCAGGGGCAGTCATTTATGTCGGTGGCTGTGCCTTGAGAATGCGTGTTGCACAGAACTCAGCCGGTGCTCACGCGCTGCGCGGCAGGATGTACATTCCTGCGATACATCCGATCGCAATCAGCCACATCCACAGGACGGAGTGGATGAAGACCGGATAGATCATCATCGCCAGGCCGATGCCGAGACTCTTCATCTCCTGCATCTTCTTGCCATAGAAAAAGATCCCCATACCGACCATAGATATCGCTGCCCCCGACAGTAGCGGGCCCGGGTCCATGAAGTCCATGTCAACACATCCTTCCCAGCCCCTATCGACCTGCGGCTGCTCCAACTCCTGTCCGGCCGCATGCACTTGCGACGATCGATCGACATCAGGCCGCGCCATCACCCCATGCTGTCGTCAGACCGATAACCCGCCCGGAGAAAACCCTGAAGCAGTGGTTCAACAACGAGGAGAAGAGTATGCGATACCCCGGATGCTGCATCATAAAGGTTCCACGCAACGACAAGCGAACCGACGATTCGGACTGACACTTCTTTGCGGCGTCCTGCTCACTTCGGTGCCCAAGAAAAGTCCCAGTTCCGTTTTCTGACCCCGTCTGCCGCTTGCGCTAGTCCGGCTGGTCACTTCCTCGCTTGCGCAGGGAACGGTCCTGGAAGTAGATCATTAACATCAACCCCGGGGTAAGCAGCGCGATCATGAAATACATCGTACCGGAAGTGGTCGTGCCACCATATCCCAGCGTTGCGAAGCTTCCGGCCCGGTCCAGCACCACCGTGGCCGCCAGGGAGAATGCGCCGATCAAGGCGAAGAGGGTGAGAAGTGCGGCAACCGGACGCCACCGATCACGCCGCATCCAGATGCCGGTGGCAAGAACATTGGGGATCGCAAAACAGGCGAGAAGAAGTAATGCCACGGAAGCGTCTGTTGACCACACCACGAGCGCAGATATCAACATCCACAGCGTGCCGCCGATCTGCCCACCAAACCACCCACCCGTGTTCCAGCGTAGCCCAACTCCATTTCGCGGCTTTTCCATCGTTCGGGGCTCTCCTGTTCTGCCTGCAGTAGATTGAACGGAATTCTGCAGAGAGGGGATATCGTCACGCTCAATCGCAAAAGCAAACTACGTGCCGAACATTGCAGCGGATCGCGATTATCCCTCGGGGCTGGCCGAAAATCAAATGGGCTTAGCGTTGAGGAGCGGGATAGTTGCTGACGGGGGTGGCCGAGAAACCGGGGTGTCCGTGGGGCCGGTGCCCTTGGCTGTTCAACGAGTAGCCATGTAGTAAAACAGAAACATGTCGGTCAGGTAAACGGTGAGCAACAACGTCGCGCCAATGACGAGAGCCCACATCAATCCCCACCAGCGTCGCGTCCAGAAGAGACATAGTGGAATTGACAGAGGCCAGGTCAAGAGCATGAGAAATTGCACGATTCTCGGAACGGACTTGCCGACAATCCGCGCATCAGTTGAGCAGGCGATGACGTGCGAGAAGGCGACCAGCCAGGGCAGGAAGAACTGAATCAGTAAGG
>JADFSH010000008.1 GCA_022560875.1 Planctomycetota bacterium
GCAGTTGGTGAGATAGCCGCCGTTGGACCACCCCGTCACTGACAGCCTCTCCGGGTCGGCGATGCCCCGCTCCACCAGCATGTCCACTCCGGAAAGAATGTCCTGCACGTCAAGATTGTTCTTGTTCTCGATCAGGTCGATGAGAAATTTATCGCCGTAGCCGGTCGAACCGCGATAGTTGGGATCAAAGACCGCCCAACCCTTTGCCGCGAAGGCCGTTCTGCCGTAGATCCAGTAGCGAAATTCGTACTTGCTCGACGCCGTCGGCCCGCCATGAATCGTCACCACCGTCGGCAATGGGCCGTCACCGGGTTTGTAGTCGGGCGGAAGTTCCAGGATCCCCTCCACCTCCGTGCCGTCATAGCTTTTCCATGTCACGATGCTGATCTGCGGCAGCTTCCAGGTATCGATCTGGGGATTGATGTTGGTAATGCGCTCATAGGTTGCCTCGGAACCCGGATCGTGTAGCCTGAACAGATCGGGAGTGTGCGTTCGCCCGCTGCGGAGCACCACCAATTTCGAGTCCAGGTGCGAGTAACTGAAGGCATTGATCACCTCATCGCCCGGGGTCATGATGATTCCCGCCCCATGACCGTCCGGTTGAATCTTCGGGATGCGATACATGCGCTGTCGCGCGTGATCCGACGCGATGAAACACAGATCATGTGTCTGGGGCTTCCAGGTCATCTGACCCTCGACCGTGACTTCCCACGGGCGAGACAGTTGCGAGATCTGAGTCTCGCTGCTTTTGAAGTGGGCAATGAATATCTCACCCGGATAGCCGTCGAAATCAACACGGAAGGCAAGCTTGTTGCCGTCGGTGGCCCAGGCGAGGTTCACGATCCAGCCGAAGGGAGATGGTGCTTCCTCGCGCCACAGGGTATCTACAAGGGATGTGATCCTGCCCGTCTCCGAGTCGTAAACATCCACTTTCGACCAGCCTTCGTTGGTGATCAATTCCTCGGTGGGCGTGGTGATCATGGCGATGCGCCGCTCGTCCTGAGAGACGACGAACTCCCCAATCACGCGGTCGTCATCAATGATCATCTCGCTGCGCCAGGTCTGGAGATCGAGCTTCCAGATCCTGCCAAACGTCACCACACCGTGCCCGTATTCGAGATCGCTGAATTCCTCGCGCAGGTTTTTCCACGCATCAGGATCGACGTGCTTCTTGCCTGCGAGGTAATAAAGCGTGCGCCCGTCGGTGGATAGTTGAAATCCTAGTACACCCTTTTTAACCCGGGTGACGGGAAAGATTTCTCCGCCATCGACGCTGATCCGCCAGACCTGTCGTGATCCATCGTAGGGAGGATTGTCTTCGCCGCTGCGTTTGCGACTGGTCATGAAGTAAATCTGCCGGCTATCTTCGCTCCACTGGGGGTTGCTTTCCCCGGCGGGATCGAACGTCAATCGACGCACTTCCTTCGTAGCCGTGGAAACCACCCATAAGTCCATGTTCCGCCGATCGATGTCCTCCTGCCAGCGGCCTTCGGTATAGGCGAGAGTCCGACCGTCCGGCGAGTAGGCTATGGTCGAGATGTTGCTCTGCGAGAAATAGTCGTCCAGCGTGATATCGTGATCGCGAGTCTGAGCCCACACGATGTTCCCACCAACCACAAAAAGCAGCGCGACGGGGATGGAATTCAGCTTTGTCATTGATTGTTCCTTTTCACATCTTTCCACGGGGAATCCGACGGCATGATACCGCCGCCACCCTGACCGTGGGCAGAGCAAAGCAGTACGCCACTTGTCCCTCCGGGATTCATCACCGATGATGTCTCTGTGACCGAACTGACCCCGAATTTGCGACGATCGAGGCAGGGATGGATCGTCGTCGCCTTTTTCTTTGCCCTGGGTCTGATCCTGGCCGGATTGCTCATCTCCCCGGAACTCTGGGCGGTAATCTTTCAGACCGATCTTACCAACCCGCAATTCGATGCTCCCGAGCGTCCCTCGGCATTGCAAGGCGGACAACTGCTTCGAATGATGCTGCTGTTGTCGGGATGCAGCTACATCATCTTCCTGCTCGTACTCTCGCGGTTCTGCGCCGGATGCACAACGAAATCCGACCAACCGAAATGGGGCGCGCGTGAAGGGTGGATTCTTTTTGGACTGATCGTCCTCGGCTTCACGGCGCGTCTCCCCCGACTCGCCGAAAGCCTCTGGTACGACGAGATCGCGGCGTGGACGGATTATGGTATGCGCGGTCCCGGCTGGATCGTGGGAACCTATTACGATCCCGCAAACCACATCGCCCACACCCTGCTGACCTGGTGTGCCGTGGAATGTTTCGGGGATGACGCCTTCGCGCTTCGATTTCCGGCATTGCTGTTTTCACTCGGTTCAATAGTGGCCATGTATGGCCTGGCCCGACATGCCGCCGGGATACGGGTGGCGACCATCGCCGCTGCGCTCGGCGCGATCCTGCCCGTGGCGATTCTCGAAGGGGTCGAGGCGCGGGGATACAGCATGATGATCTTCTTCGCTTCGTTGAGCACCTGGCTCGCCCTTTCTGCTTGGAGCAGAAATCGGCCCTGGAAATGGTTCGCCTACGCCCTGTGCTGCGCGCTCGGCATCTGGGCTCACCTGATGACGGTGTTTGTCCCCCTCGGTCATGGACTCTGGTTTGCTTGGCGCATGATCAAGAACAAGGAAATCGGACTTGGAATTTGCGCTTTCTCCGGACTGCTTTTTGCTGCGATACTCACTCTCACGCTCTACGCCCCGGTGATTCCGCAGATCCTTTCCATTCGAGAAACCTTTGCCGCGACGGATGGCAATGAGCCGCGCATCTTCGGTCCCGAGGGCTTTCATGCCCTGTGGCAACTCGGGGGATCGTGGTACTGGTGGAGCAGCGTGGTGGGGTTATGGTTTTTGGTTTGTGGTTTTATTCGCGCGGCAAAATCGAAAACGCTTCGAGCACCGGCACTCCTCTCGATGCTTGGCCTGCCGCTGATGTTGATCGTGGTTGCGATTGCCGGATCATGGATGTATGCGCGTTTCACCCTCTTCGCGCTGCCGGGAGCAATACTGGTCATAGCCTGCGGCCTTGATGCCCTTTGGGATCGAAAACGAGTCCTTGCTCTGTTCGCCGGACTGCTGATTTTCGCGTCTTCCATCGGCGACCTCACCGTGCGCCCACCCAAACAACCTCTGCGTGAAGCCGCCACCTACCTGCGAAATCACGTCCAACCGAGTGAGCGCGTGCTCGTCATCGGCCTCGCCCATCGCGTGATGGACATGTACCGGGGCGAGTTGGATTTCTCCTATAGCCTTTTCCACGGGCGCGACTTGTCCGACGATCTCGCACGCACCAAACCGACCTGGATCATTCTGATGTACCCCAACCATGTCAGCACTGAGAAGAAAACCATGCTCAATTCCCAGGGCTTCACCGAAACCCAACATTTCCGGGGGTGGGTGGACTGGGGGAATGGCGACATCCTGATCTATCAAAAAAACTTCTTTCCCCCTCGTTACTAAGCCACAGTGCCCAGTCCCTCTCCATCAATCATGCCGCAGGGCGACGATCGGATCCTGGCGACTGGCGACGATGGCGGGATAGATGCCGAAGGTGAGTCCCACCGTCGCGGCCACGAGGAAAGAGGCGATGATCGACCAGCCGGTGATTTGCGTCTCGAGGTTGACCGTCGAGTTCACAAAGCCTTGCATGAAAGACAGGTTAAGGAACCAGGGCAGGAGTTTATCCAGGGCGAGGGAAAACCCGACGCCGAGGATAATGCCGAGAAGGCCGCCCACCGCGGTCAGCGTGCCCGTCTCCACCAGAAACTGGGCGACAATGTGATTACGGGTTGCCCCGAGAGCGCGGCGGATGCCGATCTCTCGTGTCCGCTCCGTCACCGAAGCCAGCATGATGTTCATGATGCCGATGCCGCCTACGAGCAGGCTTATCGCGGCAATGGAAATGAGCACGATGTTCCACACCAAAGCCGTCTTCTTGGCATTTTCCAGCAACTCCCAGGGGACAATGAGTTCCACATCGTTCTGGATCGAGTGGCCGATCTGGATAATTTGCCGGACACGGTCGGCAGTGTTGAGAACCGTATCCGTGGATGCGGCGGTGATGTAAATCTCCTTGAGCTGCACTTCCTCACCGGAAAACGACCCGGACTCCCGGCGCTGGATGACATCGCCGAACTCCAGATTTGCGGTGCTGAGGGGGATGTGTACATCCTTGTTGAGGTCGCGTCCTACGAGAGCCGACCCCGCTCCCCCCGCCAGGCCCACCGGCTTGATCACGCCGACCACCCGAAAGATACGATCGTCGATGCGAAACTCCGCCCCGATCGGATCGCGGAGCCTGAAGAATTGCTTGGCAACCTCCGATCCGATCACCGCCACTTTCCCCTTCCGGATCATGTCCTCGGAGGTGAGGTACCGCCCGCGGGCAATGCGGAGGTTCGCCACCTTGATCATCTCCGGCGTCGTGCCGAACGACTGGCTGAGCATTCGCTGCGAACGATAGGTGATCTCCGACCCCACTGACTTCAGGGGCACGACATAGGCGGCATCCGGCAGGAAATGTACGAGGCGGCGAAAATCCAGATTCATCAGGCCGTACTTGGCGATAAACGATCGCTGCTCCCCCCCCAGAGATGCCGACTCGGGGGGCTGGCTGGAGCGGACGATGACATTCGTCGCTCCCAGAGCCTGGATATCGCGGAGAGCCGCCAGCTTGTTGCCTTCGCCGATCGACACCATCACGATGACCGCTCCCACCCCAAGGATGATGCCCAGACTCGTCAGCACGGATCGCAGCAGATGCAACCTGAGGTTCCCCACACCAAGCCGGAGTGTTTCGAGCAGAAAGTTCATAGTGGTTCAGGGTCTGTCTTGTCGCCCGGACCCTTTCCGAGCGGTTAAGCAGTTAGGCTGTACCTACGATCCTAAGAGTTTTGGAGCGTAAGTGGTGATCCAAATTGAGATTCTATCCGAACACGAAATACCGACCGGCTGGGTATTTGATGCACACTTTCTGACGGAAAGCGGCGATCTGCAACCGATCGCACTGAGGCTTTCCTGGGCCGATTACAACCTCTGGTCACCGGATGGGGCGGATGAACCCTATAAGGTCGCCGAAGCGGTACTTTCCTATCTTGCCGCAATGACCCCCCTTGTCGAGATCAGGCCGAAGCTGGAGGCCTCGCAACTACGCCGCATGTTCGATGATGCCGACGATGCGATTCCGAACTATATTCGGCGATCGTTCTAGCCGCCGTCTGGCGGCGCCGGGGAAGTAAACCAAGTCCTGAAAGGCCCATAATAAAGTCTTCTCTGTGAGAGGCGACATTGCCTGACCCGGAGCGGCGTCATGCCTGGATTCACGCCATCAGCGGCTTGGGTTCCTTGGGCTGGGGCGCAAAGGGCAGATCGACAAAGAACGTCGCCCCCTGTCCGGGCTCAGATGTGAATGAAACGGTTGAGGAAAGCATTTCCGCCAACTCGCGACAGATCGCCAGGCCCAGACCGGTCCCGGTGTGCTGGCGGGTGTGACTGGAGTCGATCTGTCGGAACTTTTCGAAGATCAGATCCTGCATGTCATCAGGAATACCCGGACCATTATCAACGACGCTGATACGGACACCGAGCGTGTTGTCCTGTCTCGTAATACGTTCGGCAGAGATCACCACCGTCGATTCTTCGGGCGAGAATTTGATGGCATTGGAAAGGAAGTTGTAGAGGATCTGCTGCAGCTTGCCGGGATCGGTCTCGATCATGGGAACATGACCGCCGATGTTCGCTTCCAGCGTGATCTGTTTTGACTGCGCCTGAGGGCGGATGATCGAAAGGAGTCCTTCAATCACATCGCCCACGCTGGTCGGCTCAAGATTGACCTCCATGCGTCCCGCCTCGATTTTCGCCATGTTCAGCAGCTCGTTGATCATTTCCAGCAGCGAGCGACCGCTGGTGAGAATGTTATCGAGATAACGTTTTCGCTTGGGGTCAGGATCCATCTCGGACGTTGCCACTTCCTCGAGCAGTTCCGCGAAACCAATGATCGAATTGAGCGGAGTCCTCAGTTCGTGACTGATGCCGGCCAGAAACTCGCTCTTGAAACGGTTCGACTCGTACAGGCCGATGTTGACTTCCGCCAGTTCGTTCACCTTCAGGTCGAGACTTTCATTCATCGTCCGGAGTTGCGCCTGGCCCTGCTCCACCCGGTCCAGCATCGTGTTGAATGCTTCGGCAAGCTGCTCGAATTCGTCGCCGGTCTTAATTTGAGATCGAATCGTCAGATCGCCTCCCTGGACCTTCTCCGTGGTTTCCCGGAGGTGACGAACCGGCGAAAGAATCAACTTGGTCAGGATCAGGTAAAACACCAGCACCGCCAGCAGAAGAGCAACGATTCCCGAGGTGATGATGTACACCTTGCCCATGAGCATGCGACTCTCGGCGTAAGCGCTGATGCGATCGATGATGAGAATCGCCGCGAGCGGATCGGCGATCGTGGAATCGATGGGACTGGTGGAAAAGTCCATAACCTTCGGATCGCGGATCGCCCGAAGTTGCGACTGGCGGATCGCCCGCGCATATCGATAGACCTGCTGGCCGTCCACTTCGACTTGTCGTATGTACTCGATCTGCTCGGGATCATCCTGAAACCTGTTCAGTGCGGTCGCGATGAAGGTCTCCGACTCCGATTCGATCTCATCCGCCTTCACGAACGTCATCCACACCTTCGCGCCCGTTTCCTCCGTCTCGTCATCGAGCAGGGACGAAAGCTCGCGAGGCTGGCCTCCGTAATGCAGCCGCTCCAGCGTCACCTCGCCGTTGAGCCACAGTTCCGAAAGCTGGCGCGCCACGTCCGCCTGGCTGTCGCGCACCAGAGCCTGGGTCCAGATCCACGGCACACTCAGAGCCGAGGCAACGATAACCAGCACGGCGACGCCGAACAGAAGCTGACACTTGTTGGCAAGACTGATTCCGCTGACCATGGGTGGAGAGGCACTTGGGACTAGGCACTTGGCAATTGAGAAATGCCCGCAAGGGGGGATTATAGATCGGATGGATAAATCTTGTCAGCCCTGGGTGAACACACCCAGGGTTGGGATTATTGGGTTGGCTTGGTCCAGGCAAAATCCGGAGACTTGTGGAGCGTTCCTGCCGCAAGCTTGATGCATCGGCGACAGGCCACCGCCTCTTCCCGGATCGGGCTTTGCCAGCCGGGCTCTCCGGCCCGGTTCTGGGCCGATCGATCGGCGTTCTTTTCCAGACACATGGGGCATTCCCAGTCGTCGGGTGAGGTGTCGTTTTCATTGAGCACCAGGTCGGCATAGCTCAGCGAAAGGCAATTCCCACAGATGCAGCTTCCCTGATGCCCTTCAATCATGGCAATGTCTTCCGTCCATACGCGAGTACAGAAGTCGCACAGGACATCGGACATCTGGACGTTGTTTTCATCGATACCGGGTTTGCGCATGGGGGGAGTATAGGATCATTCCTATACGTTCACGGCACTCAGCCCGGTGAATACGCACGGTACTACGTTTTTTTGAGCACCATCGCATGGAAGGGGCGACCTTCGTGGGTAAATTTCCGCTCGTAGTTCGTCCCCACCAACTCACCGTCCTCTGCTGAGTCTGGTGCCACGAACACCCTGCGCTCAAACAGGTCTCCATGCCGAGCCGCATGATCCTCGTACCACGCCCACAGGTCGTCATGGTCCGTCACCAGCCGCAGTTCGCCCCCGGATGTGAGTACCCGGTGAAACTGCCTCAGTGACTCGTCTTGAATCACTCGCCGCTTGTGGTGTCGTTTCTTGGGCCAGGGATCGGAAAAGTACAAGTGAATCACCTGCGCCAATTCCGGGGGGCAGCGAAACCGGATGAACTCCGTGGCGTCGGCGCGGAGGATACGCACATTTTCCAGTTCACGCCTTCGCATGCGATCTGCCGCATAGCGATAAAACTCCCCCGCCTTTTCGATCCCGAGATAGTTCACATCGCGCTGCAATCCCGCCTGCTGCACCAGGAACGTCCCCTTGCCCGAGCCGATCTCGATTTCAAAATGTCTTTCGTAGTCTTGAAACCACTTCCGGGGGTCGATGCGTGAACTTTCCGGATCATCCACGTCATAACCCGGCAGATCGTATAGCTCGATGCCGTACCCTTCGGTGATCAACTCCTTGCCGCGAGAGAGACCGAAACTCATGGGGCCATCTTAGCCTCACCCACCTGAGGCGGCGGCCGCGGCAGCCTGCTGGTCGGCGATCACCTTTGCCGCCGCATCGCTGGACGTGGAGCCGTGGATCGAGGCGAGGCTGGGCGTACCCAGGCCGAAGCCTCCCATGTTATTGTTCCAGACGGTCTGGCCGTAGAGGGGATCTATGCAGTAGGTGTAGCCATTGACCGAGGCTATGAGCCGGTCGCCATCTAAGAGCAGTGTCACGAACCCGCTGCCCTTGGGCGATTTCCAGTCCCAGACGATCTCGCCAGTGTAGCGATCCAGGGCGGCAATACGCGAATTGAACGCGACGAACACCAGATCGCTCAGGCTTCGCTGATCAGTGGCCGGCTTGTCTTGCATTTGAGTCATGTTCAGTTCATCTTAGCGTTGATCCAGATTGCGATGTCTGTGAGTTCAGTCTCATCCAACTATGCTCCGTCTTATCGGTGACATGAGCACCGGGCACGCTCACAGAATATCATCGAAAACGGACTGGCGGAAGTTGCGTTTCAGTGAATATGAGACACGATTTCGATCGGAATCGGGGTGGAAGCCGGGTAGGTGATGCACTGGGCAATGCCGTTCTCGGCATCGCAGATCACGACCTTCGGGCGGTGATGCTTGAGTTCAATCTCATCCAGTTGGCAGAATGACATGATCAATACCTGATGACCGATGCCAGTAAGTTTCGCCGCGGCACCATTGATCCGAATTTCCCCCGAATCCGGTTCACCCAGAAATATGTAGGTTTCAAAGCGACTTCCGTTTTCACAGTCGGCGACGAGAACCTTTTCATTGACCACCATACCGGTCGCTTCCAGCAGCACCGGGTCGATGGTGATCGAACCAATGTACGTGGGATCACAATGCGTGACCGTGGCTCGGTGGATCTTGGCAAAGAGGACTTCGCGTAGCATGAATCAGGTCTCCGCTCCATCTCCCGACGCACTGTCCGTGCCGTTGCGTTTCCAGGGGACGTGCGGCGCGTCGGACCAGAGCTGTTCCAGGTCATAATACGCACGCTGATTTGGCTCAAACAAGTGGGCCACCACATCGATGAAATCGATTATGATCCAGGTGACGCCGGTGTCGCGATTGGTGCGAAAAACCTTTTCGCCGTACTTGATCGCAAGATCCTCCAACTCGTCGGCAACGGATTTCATCTGACGATCGCTGGTCCCGGTACCGATGAGGACGTAGTCACTGACCTGGCTGAGTCCCTGCACGTCAAGCACCAGAACGTCCTCACAGTGACGGTCAGCGAGCAATCTCGCTGCATCGATGGCGAATTCCCTTGCGTTGCTGCGATCCTCACTGGTTTTTGCGACAATTTCCATAGTACCAGATCCAGGCAATCAGCCCAGACCGATCATCTCCCCGATCATCGGACTGTACTTGACGATGAGTCCGGCAAAGACCACGGAGACGATGGCGATGAGCTTGATGAGGATGTTCAGTGAGGGACCGGAAGTGTCCTTGAACGGATCGCCCACGGTATCGCCCACCACGCCGGCCATATGGCAGTCGGATCCCTTGCCTCCATAGTGACCCATTTCGATGTATTTCTTGGCGTTGTCCCAGGCTCCGCCGGCATTGGCCATGTAGATGGCCACCGCAAAGCCGCTGGTGAGGCCGCCCACCAGCAGGCCCATTACGCCGCCCACCCCGAGCAGCAGACCCACCGCCACGGGCATGATGATCGCCATGGTCGAGGGCACGATCATCTCCCGCTGAGCCCCGGCGGTGGAAATCGCCACGCACTCGGCGTAATCGGGGTAGGTGTGGCCGTCCACGATAACCTTCATCGGCCACTGCATCGGATCGGCGATCTGCTCGTCGGTCATGCCGTCCTTCTTGTACTGCTCCTTCATGATCCCGAATTGCCGGCGACACTCGTTCATCATGCGATAGGCGGCGCGGCCCACCGCGCTCATCGTCATCGCACAGAACACAAACGCCAGCAGCACGCCCATGAAGATGCCGCCCAGAACCCGCGGGTTCATGAGCGTCACCTCGTAATATGTCAAGACCTGCTTGATCCGCGCCCGATCCGCCGGCACAAGCATGAAGTGAGCATTGGGAGCATCGCTGAATTCAACCGTCACCGAGTAGGCATTCTCATCGACATCAAATTCAGAATCGAACGTGATGATGTCGCCTTCGGTCATGTTCTTGTTCACACGATTCCGCACCGGGTCGGCTGCGAGCATCAGGCCGCCGAAAACCTTGCTGTCTTCGCGGCGGACGACTGAGAATGAACCGTAGCCCTGATACTCGGCGACATAAGCCCCGTTGGGGTTGGCCATTAGCAATGCTTCGGCATCGATGTCGGAAGAAAGCTGCTTGTTGATGCTGAGCTGCACGACCGAGACGTATGCCGCCAGCAGCGCGAGGGCGGTCAGCGCCGCCGAACCAATGGCGAAGCCCTTGCCGGTGGCGGCAGTGGTGTTGCCCAGGGAATCGAGCATGTCGGTGCGCTCGCGGACGTAGGCGGGTTGCCCGGTCATTTGCGCGTTGCCCCCGGCGTTGTCGGCGATGGGGCCGTAGGCATCGGTGGCAAGAGTGATGCCCAAGGTCGAGAGCATGCCGACGGCGGCAATGCCCACGCCGTACAGGCCGAGCAGGAAGTTCTCACCACCTCCGGCAGAGTTGAAGGCCACCAGGATGGCAATGACGATGGTGGCGATCGGAGCCCAGGTGGAAATCATGCCCACCGAGATGCCGCAGATGATCACCGTCGCGGGCCCGGTCTGGGATTGCTCGGCAATCAACTGCGTCGGCTTATGTTCGTAGGACGTGTAATACTCGGTGAAGAACGCGATAACCAGACCGGCGAGCAGGCCGGTGACGATCGAGCCCCAGATGCCTACCGGGTTGATGATGTCGGGGGTGTCCTTGAACAGCATCGAGAAGAGACCGAAGGAAGCCACCAGGATCAGGCCCGAGGCGAACCACACGCCCATGTGCAGGCTCTTGAGAAGCTGGCTGAAGCTCGCGCCCTCTTTGGCCCGGACCACGAACACGCCCAGCAGCGAGCAGAAGATGCCGATGCCGGCCAGGGCGATCGGCGCAACCGCAAGTTTTATCGCCACGCCCGAGGCATTCTCAATGCCCATCCCGTAAGCCGCAGCCGCGCCGAGGGCCATTGAGGCCAGGATTGAGCCGTAATAACTTTCGTAGAGGTCCGCCCCCATGCCCGCCACGTCACCGACGTTGTCGCCGACATTGTCCGCGATGGTCGCGGGGTTGCGGGGATCATCCTCGGGAATGCCCGCTTCAATTTTGCCTACAAGGTCCGCCCCGACATCGGCCGCTTTGGTGTAGATGCCGCCGCCCACCCGGGCGAACAGCGCCTGAGTCGAGGCGCCCATGCCGTAGGTGAGCATGATGGTGGTGATGCCAACCAGCGTGAGTTCGGTCGTAAAGACTTCGTTCCAGAGGAAAAACCACACGGAAACGTCCAGCAAGGCGAACCCCACCACGACCAGCCCCATCACCGCCCCGGAACGGAAGGCCACGGTCAGGCCTTCATTGAGAGAGCTTTTCACGGCAAAAGTCGTGCGGGCCGAGGCGTTGGTCGCCATCTTCATGCCTAACCAGCCGCACAGACCGGAGAGCAATCCCGCAATGGGTACGCCGATAACGGTCCACCACTCCTGGATCCCCATCGATCCGAGGATCGCGAGGATTGCGACAAGAAGGACAAAGACAAGGAACACCACCTTGTACTGGCGGGTGAGGTAGGCCATCGCGCCGTCGCGGACCGCCTCGGCGATGGCAATCATGTCCTCATCACCTTCGGACTTGGCCATCACGGCCTTGTAGAAGACAAAGGCCATGACCAGCGCAAGCACCCCACCAACGGGAGCACACCAGAACCATATGGGTAAGACGAGAGCGAGAGTGATCGCATTCACGGTCAACAACTCCTGACTATCCGCGAGAGTTGTTCGCGGCACGGGTAAAAAGGTAATTCGTGGGAGCGGGAGCGGTTCCAACCAAGTCGCCCCACCGGTACGTCGGATTCCATCCGGCACGTTTTCCGGATATTGAAGTTCGTCGAGGGTTGGCTCTTTGCCCGCTTGACCTGCATGAGTGAATTGACCATCACTGACGAATGTTCGGGCCTGAGCGAGGGATCGGCAGACCGAAGCTCACCGAAAATCGGCTATCTGTTTGAACTCCTGCGGGGGGCGGTCTGCACACGGGTCGCCCGACTCACCGATTTGCGTACAGCGCGACGACGGCGTTCGGAGGGCTTCTCGTAGTACTGCCTACGCTTCACGTCCTTCGTAAGCCCTTCCTTCTCGCAGAGCTTCTTGAAGCGTCGAAGCATTTGTTGTACAGATTCGCCGTGTCGGGCCTTAATGCGGATTGCCATGTACGATCGCCTTCCTGTCCAGAAACGAGCCGAGTATTAGAGGGAAAGAACTGATCTTTGGCAAGTCAGCCACTCTGTGTCAACCATCAGTCGCTATATCCTGTAGAAAAAGGCCCGAAAGGCTCTGATATGTCCCTGATCGTCGATACTTATAATGTCACGCATGTCGTCGGCATCCTGCCGCCCGATCTGGCCGGGATCGACACCCTGGGGCTGATCCGGCTCCTGGCCAACAGCCGCTTTCAGCGGGAAAAAATCACCCTCGTTTGTGATGGTATCCCTCATGAAAACGCCCCCACCGGTCGCTTCGGTTCGATAAACGTCCGCTATGCGGGCTCAAATCGACTTGCCGATGACCTCATCAAGGAACTCGTCCGGACATCTTCCACACCGAAACGCCTGATTGTCGTCACCCTGGATCAGGAAATCATCCGGGCGGCAAAAAAACGGCGTTGCAAGACCCTCGGATCAGATGACTTCCTGAAGCAGCTTGCCTTCGACCATCGTAACCCGACTGGCTCCAATCCCGAGCAACGACCCCAAGGAACTCTCGGTCCCGGTGAGATCAAGGACTGGACGCACCATTTTGGCCTGGAAGAAGATGAATTCGATTTCGCGGAGGCTCAATCTCAAGCTGGCCCGCCTGAGCCTGATAACCCGTCGGCAACCACTGAAACGCCCGCATCGTTGTCCGAATCCTCTCCCGAACTGGCTCCGGATAGCCCGATGCGGGAAATTCCTATCATTCAGCATCTGCCGCCGGAACTCCTGCGGGAGGCTGAGCGTCTCATGGAAGAAGAGACTCCCCCGGAAGCGTCCGGCCCGGATAACGCTGACGCGGAAGAGGATACGATGGACCGTTGAATACTGGCTTCGCATCAAAAAGGGAAAGATGAAGCAACCTGCCGACACTACGAAGCATCTCAGGCTGGCCACAGTGCTCTTCGCTACGATCTGCGCATCCTTACCCGGGTGCGAGCCACTGGAGGAGCCGGAAGCTCCCGAACCCGTCAGCGTGTCTCAGGAAAAACCTTCCCCATGGAAACTGCTTGAGAATGCGACGGTGGTTTCTCTTCCTGAAGGCAAGCCGGATGCCGAGCTTGAAGCGGCGATGACTGAAGCAAGAAACACCGCCCCCGGGCAGAGTGAACTATGGCTCACCGCCCGTCCGGAATTGCAAGACCGATGGGCGATCAAGTGGGCCGCGCCGACGGCTGAAGATCGCGTGGAATACGTCTGGGTGCGACCACTCTCGTGGACGCAGCATCGCATCGAAGGCATCCTCGCCAACGCGCCGCAAAACGAACTCGCCTGCGCAAAAACGCTCGGCGAACCCGTAAGCTTCCCCGCCCGACAACTCGCCGACTGGATCCATTTCCAGACCGACAACTTCGATGGTCCCTACGATGGGGGATTTACCGTAAGCATTCTAAGTGAGCGGTATGGAAAGTCAGTTGGAGTTGAAGGGCAGACGGGAAATTAAGAGTGGATTTCCAAATCGATTCCGGAGTCCGGGGGTTCGATCACAACGTTTTCTTACTTACAACCGGCTTGGGGGGGCGGCCGATTTTCTCCACCCGCTATGGATTCAGTCGTTGGATATCCCAGGTGCCGTGGTCGGTAGCGACGTATTCAATGCGATCGTGGAGGCGATCCAGAAGCCCCTGCCAGAATTCAATGCGATCGAGGCTGAGTCGATAGCCGCCCCAATGGGGGGGGCGCGTCACCTCGCGACCCTCGAAACGCTGTTCAATCTCAGCCACCGCTTTATTCAGAGCGGCACGGTCGGCGACGGGCTCTGACTGACGACTGGCCCAGGCCCCGATCTGGCTGCCGCGTGGTCGAGTGGCGAAATACGCGTCGGATTCCTCATCTGATACCTCGGAGACTCTCCCTTCGATGAGAATCTGACGGGCCAGCATATCCCAATAAAACAGCATTGAAGCCCAAGGATTGGTCTGGAGGGCTTTCCCCTTGCGACTGAGGCGGTTGGTGTAGAAAACCGCTCCCTGCTCATCCAGAGCCTTCAAAAGCACCGTTCGGGAGGAGGGGCGGCCTTCCGGATCGATCGTGGCCAGACTGCAGGCAAGGGGGTTGATCAGACCCAGCGTTTCGGCCTCGTCCAGCCAGCTTTTGCATACGGCCAGAGGGTCGGCAGGGGGATAATCAAAGTCCATATCAGCATTCATGACTCGGCCTGTATAAAAAAGGTCAGGACAAAAAATACTGGAAGAAACGAAAGGAGACCCGATACTATAGAATCGAGTGAAGCATTCGGCTTTTGATGGGTGATCACAATCACCACCGTGGAATGATCGCCCCGAAAATTGCCGCACTCGACGCCGTGTGGTTGGGCAACTATGACGCGGAAGGGCTGATCATGAACGAAATGCGAAACTTTATCATGGTCCTGCTGGTGCTGGGAGGCATCATCTGGGTGCCGGTGGCGTATGTCGTACTCTCCGATGACGCTCCATTGCTGCTCGCTCAGAAGATCGGCTCGGTCTTATTGCTCGGCACTTGCGCAAGCTGGATGGTGTACGCGCTCTGGTTCGAGGACAAACTCCCGGACAATCTCAAGGAAGTGATCGGCGAAGTGTATTACGAGGCGGACGGCCTGTCCTTCATGCCGATTATCCGGGTCAACAACGGCCAGACCGAAATCTGTGTCTACTACCAGAACCGCTTCGAGGAACCATGCGAGGCCATCGTGCATCTGCGCCCGCCCCGTGACGGTTTCATCATCAAGGCCGGCATGTCCGACGTTCACTTTGCCTTCAAGGCCGACGGCGGCGACTTCGGCGTCATTCACCAGTCAATCGCGGTACCCGAACATATCCAGGGGGAGGTGCTTACCATCAAGCTTGCCGCCGCGACGTACTATCCGCGCAGCCACGGCACACGTCTGCGCAAGCATGAAGGTCTTCCCTGCGGCACGTTTATCGTGGATTGGACAGGGGCGGCATTCAAGACCGGGGTTCATGAAATTTCCGATGAGATCGAACTTAAAAATCCGGTCAACCTCCATCTCGCCATGCCCATCGACGTCAACGCAGAGCCGACCGGAACTGAAGTGTGGCGTCAGGAACAACTCTCCGCCGGCGGCGTCACCACCACGTACTGATGCATCACGTTCCGGAAACGCTCCGACCGGGGGCCGCGTATTGATCATGCAAGTCATATAAAAAAAGACCGTCATGCGACGGTCTTTATCCCGTGGGTTCGCGGGGATTGATTATTGATCTGTCACCTGGACACGATTGATGGTGCGTTCGATTCGATCCGCGAGATCGGTGAAATGCACCAGCGTGTACTGATCGAGTTGTCCGCTATCCGCATTTTCCAGGATGGCATCGATGCGATCATTCAACGACCTCAATTCGTGCATGGACAGGGTGCGAATCGGCCTGGGCAGGCGACTTGAGGGCTTGGAAAGTCCGATCAGGCGATCAATCATCGCCGATTGCAGGTTTCGCCGCAGGCTGGAGACCATCGGTTTTCGATTGGTGAACGTCGCACCATTGAGTTCGGTGTTCAGCTCGGTAAAGATCGTGGTGGAGATCGCGGTCATCAGTTCAGGCAGGGTCAGCGCGTCTTCGTCGGCCGGGGTGCGGAACTCGTTGTCATACACCCGCTCGAGCGTGTTGGGGTTCAGGAGCATGGTAAGGGTCGAGGCCTGCACGCTCATGATCCGGTCGTGAACGTCCCAGGTTGAGTCCCGGAAATATTCAAACGCGCCGCCATCGCGCCACTTGTCCACCGTCATCCGCAGGAGCAGATCGGTGGTAAGGCCGAACGCCTCATCGTGAAAGGCGTTGGCGAGAACGAAGTCCAGCGCATCGCGCTGCTGCTTCTCCCCGACCACCTCGATGGGGAGGCGACCGTTGGGGTCGCCCTTGTGATCGCGATTGACATGAGCCCCGCCGACCCAGTTGGCCATCATGCTGAGCATTCGCATCTGCATGCTGAGGGTGATGCTGTAGCCGCGCCGGGAGCCGGACCAGCTTTCGCCATCCTTGACGAACTTATCAAGAATTCGTTCTCGCTGATGCCTGACCAACCGCATCTGGTTTTCAGCATACTCAAGCGGGTCTGATCCGAAATCGTAGCGCCGGGCGAGGGGATCGGGGCCCCTTGTGTCGTCGTCGGTGAGGTAGGCCAGTTCCGGTTCGGCGACGCGTTTGAGCGTTTCCTTGGTGTCGCCAAACGTATAGCCGAACTCGATCGCCCAGTAGTCGTAGGGGCCGACTCCGTTCATGGCGAAATCGCCCTGAACTTCGCCGGATTCCATGTTGAAGTTGGCGGGGTTGTAGTCCATGACCGAACCGGTGAACGGTTTCTTGCCTTTCCATTCCTCGCTGTTGATTTGGGCCAGGCTGTAAACGCTTGAAGCCTTGAAATTATGGCGAAGGCCGAGGGTGTGTCCGACTTCGTGGGCCACCAGATCGGCAAGCATGGGGCCGACGAACCACTCGGGTATGCCGTCAAGCATTTCCGTGTCGTCGTCCTCGTCCTCCGGGTCATCTTCCAGCATGCCGAGCATGTCGAGGGTGAGGTTGCCGAACGCCATATCGAATGCGCGGCCGTGGGCGGCGAGACACATGGCGTTATTTTCGCCCATCCATTCGTTGAGCATCGCCAGCTCCTCGTTCTCCAGCAGGGCCGGATCGGAGAAAATGATCGAGTTCAGATCCAATCCATCGGATTCGCCCCGCGCCCGTCGGGCGAGCAGTTCCTCGCGCCGCGCGGGCGAGGCGAGGATGATGCGGGGATCCCACTCCGGATAATCTTCAAGCCAGATCAGCGTTTCCGGGGCCAGGCTCTGGGCCGCGATTTCAGGCATCTGTTCGTGATACCACCCCCAGAACGCGCGAATCCAGCCATCGGTCAGCACGATGTCGGCATCGAAAATCTGGCCGGTCAACGGATGAGCCCGGGAAGGGCCGATGGCGACGGAGATGTCATTGTTCAGCCAGCGCAGGAAATTATATCGAATATCCTCGGGATCCTTGTCCATATGCGCTTCGGTGGCCTTGTCCTGATAGTACACCTGGATGGCGTTGTCGATGCCGATTTTGGCAAAAGCGTCGTTCCACCACAGAATGCCCTCGCGGACCCACCGACGATAGCGCACGGGTACGGTGTGCTCGATGTAAAAGATGATGGGTTCCTTCGGCGGGCTCAGCTTCAGCTTGGGATCACGCTTTTCCAGATTCCAGCGATTGATGTAGCGGACCCACTTGTCTTTCGGCTGGTACTTGCCCAGATCGCGATAGACGGTGGTGAAATATCCAATCCGGTCGTCGGCGATACGCGGCTTGTAGCCGGTGTTGTCCGGGATCAGGCTGATGGAAAAGTGATACGACTGGAGCCGGCCGCCGGCATTGGGCACTTCAAAGGCGACCTCAATATTCTTCGGGAACGCCTTGGCCTTGGTGATGGTGGTCAGACGAGGATTCAAGCCGCTGAGAAAACGACTGAAAATCTTGCTCGCGTTCTTGATGAGCAGATCGTTGAGGTTGATCACCGGTTGGCCGCCCGGACCCATGGTCACGATCGGGACGTCGGCCAGGATGCGATCGGTGAACAGACGCGCAACCGAGCTTTTCGATTCAGGGTCGCCCGTCGATCTCGTGGCCAGTTGGGGTTCAATCAAAGCCATGCGCTTGTCAAATCGTTTCCAGTACGCATAGCGCGTCGGTCCCTGAAGACCGGCAAATATCGCCCCGCCGGATTGCGTGACCGCGAAGTAATACTTCTGATCCTTCCAGCCTTGGGGGAGTTCGGCGAGGATCTGGCCGTCCTTCTCCCGAGTCCAGATGGTGTAGAGGCTGGGCTTGCCGTCCGCGATGGACACGATTTTCTTGTAGCCTTCCGAGACTTTCTTGAAAGGCGGGAAGTCGGGTTTCTTCTCACCGTTCGGTTTGTCGTTCGGCTTTCCGTTTGATCCATTCTGCCCGTTCTGGGCGAAGGCGCTGCCCGTCACAACCATCATGATGGCGATCATCAGTCCAATGACACATCTTGTTCGCGTTCTCATGCGAATGCTCCATTTACAAGAGATTTTGTTGTCGATTCGGCACATCCCATTCCCGCATCGAAGAGTGTTCTCCCTGCTATCAGGATAAGGTATCCCTCACGGGATCACAATTCATACCGCTGAGTTTCCCACGGGATTCCCCTCTATTATCCAGTAAATCTGACATTTTCCATGCCTTCTTCAGGCATGAGCGATAGCGACTCTCTATACAACGCATGATCTGAGGGTGCGGCCAAGGCTGGCCCCGGATCCACACCTCACAGGATTGAATTAGACTAATATCAGCCTTGCGGCAATTCCTGGATCGTCTCTGATTGCTCCTGACGAAACGCCAGCAGTTTCTCCCCGATGGCATCATCTGAAAGACTCAGTACCTGAGCCGCGAATATCGCGGCATTGATCGCCCCCGCCGAACCGATCGCGAACGTCGCCACCGGCACCCCCTTGGGCATCTGGGCCATCGAAAGCAGCGAATCGAGCCCTTCCAGCGACCATGCCTTCATGGGACAGCCGAGCACGGGCAACGCCGTGATCGCCGCCACCACCCCCGCCAGATGGGCCGCCCCCCCCGCCGCGCAGATATAGACCTTGACCCCCCGCTGTTCGGCGTCTTTCACATACGCCGCCAGCCGCTCGGCATTGCGATGGGCGGAAATGGCATTGCACTCATGGGTGATCCCCAGGTTGGAGAGGGTTTCCGAGCATTTCTGCATCGTCGGCCAATCCGAGGAACTGCCCATGAGAACGCCCACGATCGCCCCTTCTTCAGTTGTGAATTCGACGCCCATTCATCACTCCGAAAAACCTGTACACATTCCATCCCGACGGGAGCAGACATCGTATCCGCCTCAAGACGGAATGCCGAATCAGGACGATACTTCAGGTATGAACGGGTCGGATTCTCCCATGATCGCCATCGTCGGGGCCACCGGCGCGGTCGGGCGTGAGCTGCTGGCTATCCTCGCCGATCGCAACCACCCCGCCGAGCGGCTAAAGCTGCTGGCGTCCGCTCGCTCTGCGGGATCGACACTGGTGTATGAGGGCACCTCGCTTCTCGTCAAAGAACTGAAGGCATCAAGCTTTGCGGGGATCAAGATCGCGATGTTTGCGGCCGGCAGCGAGGTCAGTCGCAACTTCGCTTCGATCGCAACAATAGCCGGGTCCACGGTCATCGATAACTCAAGCGTGTTTCGGATGGATGAAGGCGTGCCGCTGGTGGTGCCGGAGATCAACATTACGGCACTGGATGACTGTTCACATCCGACGATTATCGCCAATCCTAATTGCTCGACGATCATCGCCCTCATGGCGGTCGCTCCGCTGCACCGGGTTGCAGGCATCCGGCGGATGGTCGTAAGCACCTACCAGGCCGCCTCCGGGGGCGGGGCGGCGATGATGGAAGAACTCAAGCGGCAGGCCTTCGACTACGTCGAGTCCAAACCCCTGACAAAATCCATCACCGGCAGGCAGTACCTCTTCAATCTCTTCAGCCACGATTCGGCCATCGACGAGAGCGGCTACAACGCCGAGGAGATGAAGCTCATCCGCGAGACGCACAAGATTCTCGGCGATGATTCGATCGCCATTACCGCAACGTGTGTACGCGTTCCCGTCCTGCGGGCGCATAGCGAAGCGATCAACCTGACGTTTGAGAGGCCGCTCAGTGCCGATGAAGCTCGGGAGATTCTTTGTGCCGCCCCGGGGGTGAAGGTGGTTGATGATCGCAAGGCAAACCGGTTCCCCGAACCCCTCGACGCGACCGGGGGCGACGATGTGCTGGTCGGGCGCATCCGCGCCGACATCTCCCAACCCCCCGGCATGGGACTGGACCTCTTTGTCTGCGGCGACCAACTCCGCAAAGGCGCCGCCCTGAACGCAATTCAGATTGCGGAACAACTATTCACGCGCACAAAGACCCCCGTTTAGCGGCCGAGCTCGCTCGACGCGGTTGTGCAATCGAACCCAAATCTGCGCCCCCCGCGCCGCTAAACAGACCTGGTGGGATATCCTGATTCCCTCAATACCCCTGCCACCTTCTCCCGATGATCCCCCTGCACTTCGATGGTGTTATCGCTGATCGTCCCGCCGCTGCCGCAGACTGATTTGAGTTTTTTGAGGATCGCCTCGAGGTCGGTAGCTTGCGGGTCAAGCCCCGAAATCGTGGTGACGATTTTGCCCTTCTTTCGCTTTTCGAGACGCACGATGGCGGTCTGGTCGGCGGGTAACAGAACCTCGCCATCACCATCGCGGGGGCATTGACATGCTTCGCGCGGCATTTCACACACCGCGCACGTCACCGGCCTCTCCAGGGGCGTACCCGCAAATAGTCCGCTCATGCTCCCATCCTCCCCTCCACCAGTCCCCGCCGCAACCCCCTCTCCTCTTTCCCAATCCCTATTCCCCACTCCCTGCTCCCTTTCTTCACAGTTGCTTACCGACCCTGCCGACATACAATCGGTTCCAACCGCATCAGACACTCACTCAAGGGGATTAGTGTAACGGTAGCACGACTGACTCTGAATCAGTTAGTACAGGTTCGAATCCCGTATCCCCTGTTTTTCTCCGTTCCCGGGCGGTGTGAATCTCCGGTCCGACAGGACCGAGTAGCGATGTATGTTTGATTTGTTCACCTGCGACTATGAGCAACCCAGGAATACGGTCATGCTCGTTCGTGCTGTGAGGCTGGAAGGTGTCAGCTGAAAATGGGGGGTCGGCTACTCGCAGTAGCCTTGGCGAGTGAGGCAGACCGACCCCCGTAAGAGATAGACGTTAGCGGATACTGAAATGTGAGTAGAATCCACTGACGGGAGTAGCCGAGAGTCCGGGGTTCGGGGTCTGGGAGCGACGATAAGCGTCTCTGTCACCTGAGTCTTTGACATACGCATCGAGTGGGGTAAAAACCGGACCGCTTCATAGGAGCTTTGTACCTAGATAGAGCGGACTTAACGAGCCGCGACGGTAAGGAAGTTGAGGGCGGATACCAACGCATACTGACGTGCGCGGATCGTCAGGCCGCCGCACTCCGGACATGCCTCATGCTCCGCCCTCCGCAGGTCATACGCGCACTTCACGCAGACGCCGCGCTTGCGGCAGATCATGCGGCGCTGAGGTCGGGGATCAGTCATGGGGCTCACACTTGTACATGCGCTCCAGGTAATATGATTGCAGAAATATCGCTGAATATGCAACCCAATGACGACGTGCTCGTTCTCAAGGTCGGGGGATGACAGGAGAACGGCACATGATCGCCATCATCAACGTGTTCGTGATGATGACCGCCCTGGGCCTCGGGCTCATGCAGGACACGGCAACTTCGTGCCGCCCCGCCGCCGACCTCTCGCCCCGCGCCAGCATGAGTGATGCCGATCGCTTCACCACCAGTCTCATCCCAAGCGGCGAGGCGCTGCGGTGGACGACATCGGAAGGATCCACGCTCCGAATGAAACTCCGGGTCGAAAAGCGCGGCACGTACGTCATCGTGCTTTCCGTGGTGCATGGACCCGGTGTGCCGTCGATTTCGGCCCAGATCTGGGACGACCTGCTCACGCGGGATGGCGACACAACCTTCAACCTGGATCGCCTTGATGCCTCGTTGTCGATGATCCGTTTCGATGCGGTCCCGCTCGGCCCCGGCCATCACATCCTGGAACTCACGAGTCACGCTATGCAGGGGGAAATCCTGCTCGATTGCGTCGAGTTGCGCCGAACCGGCCGGTGGACTCATCGTCAAGCTGAACGAGCGTGGGCTTCCGGACCCGCCTTCCTGGGGATCGAGTTGGGCACAATGGTCGCGGACGGTCTCACGATCAAACGCGTCATCACCGGCACGGGGGCCGAGGCGGCGGGACTTGAAGATGGTGATGTGATCCTCACGATCGACGGCGCGCGGTTTGATTCGTCAAGTCGGCTCGGCGATGCGATCCGCCGACATCGACCCGGCGATCGACTCGAGTTGAAGATTCGACGCGGCGATCAGCGGCTGGACATGTCCGCCTTGCTCGGCCGGCGCGCCGAGACACGACAAGGTGGCACGCAAGCCGCCGATGTGATCAAGGTGCTCGACGTGCGACCCGGCCAGGTGATCGCGGACCTCGGCTGTGGGTCGGGCTGGCTGGCCGAGGCGATCGCCGCCGCCCTCGGCGACGAAGGGCTCGTCTACGCGGTGGAGATCCAGGAGGATCACATCCGAAACCTGCAACGCAGCGCCAGCCCGAACGTGCTGCCCGTGCTTTCGTTGCCTGATGACATCTCGCTGCCGGCGGGCATCCTCGACACCGCGATGCTGCACGACGTCGCCAGCCACGTGGGCCGATCGGCGCGGCCTGCGTTCTACCGGAGTGTGGCCCGCGCCCTCAAGCCGAGCGGACGCCTCGTCATCTTCGGCCCCCACGGCAGCGCGCGGTCGATGCTCGACGAGCTGCGTGAGTACGGATTCATTCCGATCGACGACGATGAACTCGCCGCCCTCTCCGAAGACGCGCTCGACCGCCGGCTGGATGCGGGTATCGTCTTCCGGTATCGCAACGGCGATTGATGAAGAAGACCCTTGCGGCTTGACAACGACAGGTTCCGACACGCTGTAGCAAACCTGATCAGCAGGTGTGACCACACTCCGGACAGGCCTCGTGGTCGGCCCCCCGCAAGTCATATCCGCACTGGAGGCAGAGGCCTTTTCGCCTTCGAATATACCGTCGAAATACGGACAGTGACGGGAAAAGCCGCCTGAGAAGAGCCGTGGACCCGACGGCTGTTCCAAACAAGACATAGACATAAAGTACGCCGTCTATGTGGTTTGGAATTGCATCGGTTAGACAGAGAACAGCAAACACCGTAATAAGCAACTGGGTGACAACCCCCATGACAATTCCAAGCAAACGTACCGCCACGGAGATAAGCTGTTGACTCTCAGACCACACCGCATGAATCACGAGGATTCCCGAGGAGACAAAAAAACCACCGAAAAGAACGACAACTCCGGTCCCATGCGTCGTGACATAGGGGATGTAGTCATACATTGACAAGACAATGAGGCCTACAAGGATCGGGAATAACCCCATAAGTGTTGCAACCAAGTTCATGGGAGTGACCCACCATGGATGCTGAGCCTTCATTGCGTGCCGCACTCCGGGCATACTTCATGCTCCGCCCCCCGCAGGTCATACGCGCACTTCACGCAGAGGCCGCGTTTGCAGCGGAGGTATTGGCGGAGGACCCACGGCACAAACGGCGACCACAGGACCAGCGCTAAGAGCACGGTGTTCGCCGCGAATCCAAGCCAGAGCGGACGTGGTGGAAGAAATCTCCGATCGAACATGGATTGAATCGGGTACATCCAGTCTGGCGCGCGAACGAACACTTGATGATCCGTCAATGCCCCCCGCCACCCCGTCATCGCGCGCCATGGAAGCTCGGCCTCGTAGACCGTGGCCGAACCCGACATGCCGGTCTCAATCACCTGTCCCCCGGTCACAACGGTGATGTCCAACCCGATTCCGGCACGACGGTGGATGATCTCGAAATCCGGATCGACGCGAGCACGCAGCACGGTGCTGTTCTTTGGCGGCACACTAAGCGGTGCGAGGACGGACCACAGCGCACACCCCCACGCCACGGCGACATTGACGATTGCCCCCAACAGCAGCAACAGCATAATGACCCGAACGCGCTTCATGGGAGCATTGTACGAGGGAGAATCAATGACGGTTCGCCGCAAGAATATCTACCGAGCGATCAACGTCCCGGTCGCCTGAATTGATGACCTGACGATTTCCTACCATCACGGCCAGAAAACCCGTCAGGAAATATTCTGCAGCTTCTTCGTCACGTTTTCAAGATGCTGTTGATATACCCGGAGGCTGGGATCCTTGAGCTTCCTGCCGCGCTCGTATGCCTTGCGGTAGTTGGCCTGGGCCGATATCAATTTACCCGCGGCTTCCAGGGCTTCCCCGAGGCTGTCATAGACATTCGCCGAGTCGGGATAGAGTTCAATGTTGTATTTCAGAATCTTGATGGCCTTCTCGGGGTCGCCATTACGCAGTTGTCGATAGCCAAGGTTGTTGATCATGTTTTCGGAAATCTTGATTTCATAGCCGAATTTCCGGGCAAGGCCCTTCATATGCGCCCGGATGCCTGCTATATCCGCCGCGCTGAATTTTTCCTGCGGCACTTGCCAGCCTGCGAATATAGACTTCAGCCCCTGATACGTGCTTCGGAGCGGGACCGAGCCGTGCGTCTCATCCTCCAGGATCCGTGAATCCCACTGGAAGCCTTCGGGGGCGTACTTTTCGAGAACATCCAGGAACCCATCGAAGCTTGTGCGCATGTTGCCGGGCTCATTACCCAGGGTCAGGTAAAGTGACTTGTTGTCAAGGCTGCCCTCGCGGAACATCGTCTTCGCTTTTTTTGTTGCCGCCTCATTGTTCCACCACAGGGTGGGACTCATGGAAACAAACCCATTGAACATATCCGGTTTCGACACCATGGCATGAATGGCGCACAACCCGCCGTATGAGTGCCCGACGAGGATGCGATACGGAGCGGTGCGGAAATTATTCTCCACGTAAAGAAACAACTCGTCGTTGATGAAGGCGAGGAATCGGTCCGCCTGACCCGCATTCGGGAAACGCTCGTCGTTGCCATCGATCGGGGGGGTGAGGTCGCGGGTGCGGTTGCGGTTGGTGTTGCCGATGCCGACGATGATCATCTCCGGCATGTATCCGTTGCGGGCAAGGAACCGGGCCGTGCTCGCGGTATGGAATATGTTATTCCTGCCGTCCAGTACATAGAGCACGGGATACGATGCGTTGCCGCTCCGGTAGCCGGCGGGTACTGAGATGATGATCGGGCGGTCCTCCTTCATCACCTCCGAGCGAAGCGAAAACGCCTGGCCGATCACAATCGGCTGGCCGACCTGCGCGGTCGCGGCGTGGATGAAGACGACGAGGGTCAGGACCGTGAGCAGAGGAACTTGACGCATGGATATCTCCAGAATCGAGAATCGAAGGATCGTTTGTCCGGATATGAGTACCGTTTCCGTGGCCGGTGGTGTTCAACAAATATGGGAATCCGACAATATAAGGTACTAACACCGTCGGATCTGTTTGAAAATACCTTCTGGAGGCTATCGGGACGGCCGCCGTCCGATTTGAATCGACCGGACCCCGTCGCAGTGGACCGGCTCGCCCCCACTGGCGGGCTCAAATCGACAGATGAGGTCAACCTCGGAAAACGGCAGCCGATCCGTGCCCACCTCAAGCAGATTCAGTGGCAGCCGGTACTGCCGCCCGACCCGCGACATGGTCCTGGCGCGCTCCAGCGCCTCATTCTCAAAGATCCATTCCGCCACCGGCTCGGACTGGCCGCGACGTGCCGTTCCCTTCCGGTACATGCCGCACACGATGCGACCGGCAGACCACTTCGGGCTGGGATAAGGCGTGGCGAACAGGGTCACGGTGGTTTCGATACGGTCGGGAAAACCGTTGCCGTCCGTGTCATGGGGTTTCGAGCCCACCACGAACACCATGCGATTGACCAAGGCATCCTCCGGAGTGATCGGTGCCCGACGGGGCTGGGCCGGAACCTGTCTCGACACCCCGGTGGTAATCCGTACCGTCTCACAGCCACTCATCACCCCCGGTACCAGAAGACACCCGACGATCACCGTCAGGGTTGAGCGGCGTGCGAACGGTTTGAATTGATTCAGTCTGCTTCCCATATCTCATTACTGAAAAATGTTTTTTGACGCAATCTCGGCACTCTTTGGGACTCGGAGGCAATCCGCTTTTCAATCCTTCTTTTCCGGCTTCGGATCGATGATGTTTCCCTGGGCATCGTACAGATGTCCCGTGCCCCGCATGATGTTCCTGCGGATCTTCTCCATGATCTCATCGGGAATCGACATTCGCTCAATCTCGTTGTTGGTCAGATCGTCAATGCGATCAAACTCGCTGGGGCTGTAGATAATGTGCGGGGTGAGGACAATGAGAAACTCCGTCTTCCGGTGTGTCTCGGTATGACTCCTGAACAGCCCGCCGATCAAGGGGAGATCACCGAGCAGCGGCACCTTCTGATCCCGACGCTCAAAACGATCGGAGATCAGCCCGCCGATGACAATCGTCTGCCCGTCGCGCACGGTGACGGTGGTAGTCATCACCCGTCGCGTGATAATCGGCGAGGAGAAATCCTCGGATATTTTCGTCGTCCGCGCGCTGAGTTCCGAGACTTCCGGGCTGATGACCATCCGCACGAAGCCATCGGGGTTGATTGAAGGCGTCACCCGGAGAATCACCCCCACATCCTCCGGCGTCACCGACGACTGCTGGGTGCCCTGCTCGAACGAGGTGCTTTCCGGAACTCGTATCGTCTCGCCCACCTGAATCCGCGCCGTCTCATTGTTCGCGGCGATCACCGTCGGATTACTGAGCACCTGCACCCGGCCCTGGGCCTGCAATGCCTTGAAGAGCAGATCAAAATCACTGGAAACGATGGAAAGATTCGGCACCCCCAACCCCGTGACCAGCGAGCTGGCAAGCCCGAATCCGCCGGATATGGACGTGTTGCCAAGATTTCCCAGCGCTTCAAAATCAACCCCGAAATCATCGGCATCGTCGAGCGTGACCTCCGCCAGCAAGACCTGGATCAACACCTGAGGCGGATCGACATCGAGGTCCTGGATGATGTCACGCACCCGATCCATGTAGCGCGGGCTCGCGCTGACGAGGACCGTATTCGACTTTTCATCGCCCACAATGGTTACTTCGCGTTCCAGCAGCCGTGCCGCTGACCCGATTTGATCCGCGCTCAATGTGCTGATGAGTTTCTGTTGCTCGGTCTGCACGAATTCCGTGATAACGCGGGCGACATCTACCGCCATGGCGTTGCGCAGGGGATAGATGAACGTCTCACGCTCGTTGGCCTTCAACTGGTCCAGCTCCTCCACCACACTGGCCACCAGGTCAAGATAGCTCGGGCTGCCGGAAACGAGCAGGCTGTTGGTGCGACTGTCCACGGTGATGGAAAGCTGCTGACGCTCGTCGGGCACGGCGGTCAGTTCCGCGTGACTGAGGCTGCCGATCACCGCCGGGCCTCCCCCGTCTTCGATGGACGGTTCGCGAGCCTCACTTCCCTCGCGGGGCTTGAGGACGAGCAGATTATTGTTGCGCCGGATATTGAACAGATCGGTCAGAATTTCCGCCATCGCCGTGGCGTCGGCGTTTTCCAGTTTGAAGATGCGAACTTTTTTCGCCCCGATGCTCGAATCATCGAGATCGCGGATCATCTGCTCGATCATTCGCATCGCATGCTGGGGAGCGGAAATGATAATCGTATTGGTGCGCAGATCGGGAGTGAGCGTGATGGATTCGCGCACGGCGGCACTGACTTCCATTTCAACCAGTTCCGTCTCATCCGCTTCGTCGTCTTCCAGACCCGGATCGCGCGTGATCCGGTGCAGGTATTTGAGCACGGTCGCCTGGCGTTGGCCACGCCTCGGGCCTATTCCCCGCCCTCCCAGCACATCCTCGATCAGGCTCACCGTCTCCAGGGCGTTGGCGGATTTGAGCGGGATGTACTTGATCTCCAGCACCGATGACGGCTTGGCCCCGTCGAGCTGCGCGATCAGTCCCCGCAGGGCGCGAACGTCATCAGCCGGGGCGTTGATGAGCACCGCGTTGAGACGATCGTCGGGGGTGACCCGCACCATCTTGCTCCCCCGCGTGCGATTGGCCTCATCGACATACAATTCGCCCAACACATCGACGATGTCGGCGGCCCGGCTCTTGCGGAGCGAGACGATTTCAAACTCGCGACCGCTCTCGGGTTCCGCCCCCGCCTTCACCAGGACATCCACGAAGCTCCGCACCACATCCATGTTCTCCTCCGTGGCCGCGACGATGAGGCTGTTGCTGGGCAGGTCGACATCGACGGTCACGCGATCGAGCGATGTCCTGGCCTCCCCCAGCGATTCCTGTCTTTGCTGCATCAATCGCTGAAGACGTGGTGCGAGCAGGTCGGCCCGGTAATCGGGGTTCAGCGGAATCACATGCAAGCCGATGGCCGGATGCTCCGGCACCGCCGCGAGCCTCGTCACCAGATCCTCGATCGAGGCGAGATCCTCGGGATTTGCCGCCACCAGCAGGCTGCTGGTGCGCGGGTCGGTCAGGACGAGCGGCTGCTGGCTATTGCGCAGTTCCGCGGGCTGGTCGGCATAACGCCGGTCCATGATCGCATTGATGGTCTCGGCAATCCGCGAAACATTGCCCTTCTCCACCCATAGCACCTGCAGAAGCGATGCCTCTGAAAGTGAGGAGCGATCGAGATCCCTGGCGAGCCTTTCTATGACCGCAAACGATTCATTGCCCGCGGCGATGATAAGGCTGTTGGTATGCGTATCGGGTAGGATCGTCGCCCGCTCAAGATCGGCCGTTTTCGGTTGCACCTGGCGCAGTCTTTCCAGCCGCGCATTCATGAGTTGTTGAATCAGGTTCGCCAGCCGGGTGGCCGAAGTATTTTCAAGGGCAATACGCCGGATTTCGCGAAGGTCCGGAGCCACCTCCGCATCGAGATTCTTGATCAGTTCCTCCAGAACGACGAAGCTGCGCGGACTCGTCGTCACAATCAGCGAATTGGTGCGCTCGTCGCCCTGCACGATCACCCGGTCTTCGGGCCGGATCGCCTTGGATTGCACCTGCTGATCGAAGAGACGGGTGATGGTCACCGCGAGCCTCGCCGCGGAGGCGTGCTCGATGGGGTAGATGCGCACCGCGGCGCTGGGGGAGGCCGCTTCGATATCAAGCATGGCCACCAACTCGGAAATGATTTCCAGATTCGCGGGCGTACCCACGATAATCAGGGCGTTGAGTTGCGGCTCGGGGAGGATAAGCAATCGGGTCATGGGATGGAAGACATCGGACTCGATCACCGCCCCGCCGTTCTCCCGGATGCGCGCCATCCGCAGCCGCGCGATCTGACGCTGCATGGGGGTGGACTGGGGCAGGTTCGTAGCCCCTTCAACCAGCATCTGCTGGATCGTCCGGGCGAGGTTCGTCGCATCGGCATGACGCAGCATGATGATGCGCGGCTCGACCCACCCGGTCGATACGTCAGAATCGAGTCGCTGCATCAGCACTTCCACCAGCGCCACCGACTCCTCCTTGCCCGCCACGATCACGGTGTTGGTCCGCTCGTCCACGCTCAGGGCGATGTCATCGAGCAAAGCCCGGCCCACGGCGCTATCCGGCAGGCCCTCGAGGTCCGTTCCCGGCTCGCGACCGAGACCCTTGCCCTGCGCAAACAGCTCGCGCACGATGCGGGCAAACTGATCGGCGGCAATGTTCTGAAGCGGATAGATCTGCACCGTCACCGCATCGGTGATGGGAAGTTCGTCAAACATGGCGATTATCTGCTCCAGGGCGTTGACGTTGGCCTCGGTAGAACTGATGACCAGCGCGTTGAGATCCTCATCGGTAACGATGCGAATCGGCTGGGTCAGGTCGAGAGCCACAGTGCGATCGCCAGCCCGCACGGACAACCGCCGGATCTGCTCCTGCACGGCCCGGGCCAGGGGCGTCTGCACCTGCTGATCCGCGGGATGAAGCACCTGCGTAAGAATGTCGGCGACGGCCCCCGCCCGAGCCTTGCGGAGCTTGATGACCCGCGTCTGGGCCTGACCAAACTGCGGCTCGGCGTCGATCGCCTTGATGATGCCCACGATCGTGTCCTTGTCCACGGGGTTGGCGATGACCATGATCGCCCTGCGCCCCGCGAGGGAACTGACCTTGATTGGTTCGGTCACGATCTTCGAGACCGAGTCGTCGCTCTGGGGCTTGTCGAGGCCGATGGTTTCGATGATCGACTTCGCCGCCTCCGGAGAGACGTGCTGAAGCTCGATGATGAAGATGCTCTGTCCCGCGGCGGGAACCAGCGCATCCAGCTCCTCAACCGTCTGCTTGATTTCTTCATACATCGCCACCGTGCTGGCGATCACCAGGGCGTTGCTCTGTCTATCGACCTGGATCGACAATGGCTGGTTGGCTTGCCGGGCCTTTTCCGCGTAAGCATCGGTGATCGCGGTGGCGACCCTCCCCGCCGGCGCGGCCCGCAACTTCAGAACGTGCACCGACAATCCCTTGGTCGAGGCTTCATCCTGCAGGGCTTCCGCCAGGGCTTTGATCTGGGCGAACTCCTCAGCCTCGGCCCGCACGATAATCGAGTTCGAGGTGGGATCGCCCACGATCCGCAGGGCTCGGCGGCCCCGATCGTCGGTGGACTGGTTGTAAAGCCGGCTCAACGATGCCGCCAGTTGCTCGGGATCGCCATTGCGCACATTGATGATCTGCGGGGGGGGCAGCTTGGCATAATCCGCCACATCAAGTTGCTCGATGATCTGCTCGATCTTGCGCATGTTCTGCCGGCTTGCAGAAACGATGACGGAATTCGTCTGGGGTTCTGCGCTGGCCCGCACCCATTCATCGACCTCGACGAGCACGGTCGGGCTTTGGGACTCATCGCGACGATTGTTCAGTTCCCCGTCCCCCCCGGCCCGCCGACGCTCACGGCGAGAATCGTTGCGCTGGCCCCGCTCGAACGATCCCTGGAAAGCTTCATTGATCGCCCGCGCCACGCTCCGGGCGTCGGCATAGGTCAGCGGCATGACTTTCAATTGAAGGGACGAATCGTACTCTTCGCTGTCCAGTTCCGTCAGCAACGCGCGAATACTCTCCCACTCGCTTTCATCGGCGGAAATCACGAGGCTGTTCGTCGCGGGGTCGGCGACGATCCGGGTATTGATCTTGCCCGGGGTGTCCGCCTCGATCGCAAACGGGCCGTAAAACACCGACAATGCTTCCTGGATCTTCTCCGCCTCGGCAAATTTCAGCGGCACGAAGTCCGTGATACGCTGACGGGCCATCGGCTGGTCGATCTCCGCCACGATTCTGGTGATCTGCTCAAACTGATCGGCGGTCGCGGCAATGATGAGATGATTCTCCAGCCGGTTGTAATCAACCTTCGGCTCCGGCTGATCGTTCTCCGCCATCCCCCGGGTGAATTGCCTCAAGGTAAACCACACGTCCGATGCGACGGCATGTTCGAGCGGGATGATGCGATACTCGATCGGACTTACGGTCGGTTTCTGGTCGATCTGCTCGATCAGCGACTCGATGACCGAAAACGACTCTTCGGTCGCGGTGACGATGATGCTGTTGGAGCGACGATCGGCGACGATTCGGGCCTTCACCTCGACCGCTTCCCCGCCATCCTCGGATCTGATGGTGATACCCCGCGTCTCGCCCTTGGCATCGAGCTGGAGGGTTTCGGTGAGAATGCGAACGACATCCCGGGCCCGACCGCCTTTCAGCTCGTAGGTGCGAATGATCGTCTCGTCACTCGCCGCCGGCGAGTCGAGCTGCACGACAAGAGCCCGGGCCTGTGCGAACTGCTGCTTTGGGGCGTTGATGATGAGACTGTTGGTACGTGCATCCGGCGTCACCACCAGGCTCTGGCCGGTTCGACGGCTGAACTGCTCGCGGAGGATCCGGGCGATTTCATCCGCATTCCCGTCGGTCAGCACAATGATCTCCATGACCCGCTCGCCGGTCACGTCGGGCTGATCGAGACGCGACAGCAGATCGCGCAAGGTGGCGAGATCTTCCGCCCCGGCTGACACAATCAGGGAGTTCGCTGAATCGCTGGCAATGATTGTCGCGCTGCTGGGCGGGGCGTTCGTGGCCTGCGCGCGATCCTGCAGGAATTGCCGGAGGGTTCGGGCCAGATCCCGAGCCTGGGCAAACTCGATGGGCAGTACCTGAATCTCCTGCACGCCTTTGGCAAACTGACTTTCAAGATTTTCAATGATCGTCGCGATTTCCTCGTGCTCGCGGGCGGTGGCCGACACGATCAGGGTCTTGGTCTGGTTATCGACGCGGATCTTGACCTCGTTGGGATCGGATGGCTGCCACCAACGTCGGGGACGGTCGATGTCGGTGAAGATCTCCCGCAACAGATCCTGCGTCACGCTGATTTGCGCATTGCGAATGGGATAGAGCTTCACGATTCGCTGCGTACCTTCGGGTTTGGGGGCGTCGAGCATCTCAATGAGACTTTCGACGACCTGAAACTTGTCGCCTTCGCCGGTGACGATCAGGGCATTGAGGCGTTCGTCGGCCCGAACGGC
The DNA here is from genome assembly GCA_022560875.1 of Planctomycetota bacterium. Classification (GTDB taxonomy): domain Bacteria; phylum Planctomycetota; class Phycisphaerae; order Phycisphaerales; family SM1A02; genus JADFSH01. The sequence goes on from JADFSH010000008.1 coordinate 32,779, forward strand.
GATCGTACCGCGATTGCGTTGCTGGGTGTTCCGGCCGCTCCACCAGAAGATGAACGGCTGCTGGTTATAGAGCAGGTCGCTGAGCAGCCCCTGCACGGTGGTTTGAATCTCCGATGCCTTGGCGTGCTTGAGTTGGAAGACGCGAAACGTCAACGCCCCGCTGGCCTGGGCGGTATCAAACTGCTTGACCAGACGGCTGATCTCCTCGAAATCCTCATCGGAGGCGGCGATGAGCAGCGTGCGACTCTCCTCGATGCCGGTGATGGACACCTGCCGGCTCCGGGATCGACGGCCGCGTCCCTGGGAGGCGATCTTCGCCCGATCATCAAAGAACTGCTGCAACGCCTGGGCGACGTTCCGGGCGCTGGCGTGTTCCAGCACCATGGTCCGCACCTTGAATTCGCTCGTCGCTTTCCGATCGATCTGCTTCAACACCGCGTCGATTTCGCTCCTGACATCGTCAGGAGCGCGCACCAGGAGTACGCCCGAACTATCGTCGGGAACGATCAGGGTCGAGGCCTTTCGAGACTGATCCGAACCGATGATGGTCTGTTTGAGGATGCGCGCCACCTCGCTGGGCAGGGCCGCGGTCAGCTCGATGATCTTCAGCGGATGCGAATCGTCATCGAACTTGCGATCGAGTCCGACCAGCAGTGAGTCGATCTCCGCAAGCTGCTCGGGGGAGGCGGTCACCAGCAGGGTGTTGGTCCGCTCATCCGCAGCGAACTCCGGCTGAATCGCCTCCGGCCCTTGTCGCTGCCTTAATGACTGGTAGCGCACCCGGAAGACGTTGCGTAATGTTCTCCTCAATTCCTCGGCATCAGCATAGTGCAGGGGATACAGCTTGAGGGTGCTTTGCACATTCACCGGGGTCTGGTCGATGAGTTCGATGAACTGATCGATGAAGCCGATGGCGTCCATCGGCCCCATGACGATGAGCGAATTGGTCTGAACATCGCTGGAGATGCGGATGCGATTGGGGTCGAAGATCGCGTCGATGGATTTGCCTTCGGCCAGCAGCTTGATGGCGAGATTGCGCATCCGCTGTACCTGACGCCCACCCCCGGCTCTCCGCCCCCGCCCCCCGGACCCGGCGGGAGGATCGATGAGATTTCGGACGGTTCGCTCGGCGCGTTCGGCGGTGATGGTATGAAGCGGGTATATCTTCACTATGACCTGCTCGGTAGCCTGGGGTTGGCTCATTGCCGTCACCAGGTCGGCGATGGTCTCAAAGTCGGTGTCGTTGCAAGCGACGATGAGGGCATTGCCCGCAACATCGGCGACGATGGAAACCCGCCTTCGTATGTCGCCCCGCTTCCCACCCGGCGGGGTCATCTGATTCAGGGTCTGGGAAACGAGTTGGGCGAGTTGCCGCGCATCGATTGATTCCGTCAGGGCGATATAGCGGATCGTCGCGGGCAGGGCGGGGATCTGATCCTGAAGCTGGCGGGCCAGATCCGCCAGACGCTGAACCATTCTTGACGATCCGGTCACGATAATGCTGTTGGTGGCGGGGTCGATGGCGATGATGATGTCGCCGAAGACCTCATCAAGCGCAAGAGCCTCGAGGTCGGCGGCATCATCATCACTTTCGTCGGACTGATCCTGAACCGGATCGATCGCACCCAACACAAGCAGAGTGATCTTCTCAACCAGCGACCCCCCGGAATTCAAACTTACCCCGCGCGGGGATGCACCCTCATCCGACTTGCCGGGGGCTTCACCGACCTTCCGCCTGCGTTTCAAAAGATCCTCGACGGTGATGATTTCCACCCGACTGCCCGAACCCCGATCCAGCAGACGCTTGAGCGTATTGGCAATGTCCTCGGCAGACGCCTTGGCCGGGTCGATGGGGATCATTCGCATCTCGCGAGAGGTGGAGAGGGTGGCGAGATCAATCTGCTGGACAATCTCGGCGATCGTCGCAAACTGCTTTTCCGTCGCTCGCACCAGCAGCGAATTGCTCGCGGCATCCACCCGAATGGTCGGCGGCTGATCGGCCTCATCACGCTCGGAAAAGATCGACTCCAGGTTGCTCGCCAGTTCCCGGGCATCGGCGTTCTCGATCACCAGCACCCGTACCGTGCGGATCGAGTAGCCTTCAAGCTGGGCGGGATCGACATCAAGCTGGGCGACCATCTGCTCGGCGATGTTCAGGACCGAGGGCGGGGCGGAGATGACCACCGCGTTGAGCCGCGCATCGGCGGCGACGCGAACCTCCGGACCCGTATCGGGCAGCGGGCTGCGTCTTCGGATGGCATCGTACTGGAGCCAGATGGGAATCTGCTCCCCGGCCAGCAACTGTTCGACGATCGGCGCGACGTTCTCCGCCCGGGCGTGCTTCAGGAAAACCGTGCGGACCTGAATCTGATCCGCCGAGGTCCCCTGATCCAGCGCTTCGATGATTGATTCGATCCGGGCAAGTTGCGAGGTGGCGGCGGTGACCAGAACCGAGTTGCTCGACGGTTCGGCGATCACGACCACCCTGGGCAGTCCGGGCTCGCCGGCCGCCCTGGCTTCCATCGCGCTGCGCACCGCCGCCGCTACATCTTCCGCCTGGGCCTGGGTGAGGTTGAAAATGCGCACGTCGATGGCCGAAGCCTCGCCCCGAGGCTGGTCGAGTTGGGCGATGAGTTGATTCGCCAGTTCCATAAGCTCCGCCGGCGCACTCAGCAGAAGACGATTGCCCGCGACATCCGCCGTGACCCCGGGGCGACCGATGGTGATTCCCGCCCGGGCGATCGCCCGCAGGGTTTTCGGCCAGCGGGCCTGGTCATTGAGCATGGGCGTCACCACCCGGGCCACGACGCTCGCATCGGAGTGTTGCAGGGAAACGATCCGGAAATCCATCTGCGGGGCGGTCAGCGAGTCTGCATCCCATTTCGCCAGCAGTTCCATCGCCCGGCTGACTTCCTCGTCATTGCCGATCACCACGATCGCCCCGCTGCGAGGTTCGGCGATGAGTTCCAAAGTCGAGCGCCGACCGGAGATGCGCGTCGAATCAATGATCCGCTGTACGCTCCGGGCCAAAGCCCCGGAATCCGCATTGCTCGGGGTGAAGGTCTGATAAGCGCGGCCGGACATCTCATCCGGCTGGTCGAGTTTCTCAATCATGGCTTCGGCCAGGGCCACCGTGCGCTGCGGCCCGGAGACGATAAGGCTGTTGGTTCTGGGATCCGATTCCACGCGAATGGTCGGGGTGAGGGAGACACGGCCCCGGCTGCGCCGGATACGCTCGAGAATCAGCCTGGGATCGGTGGCCATCTGATCGTTGAGGAGATTCTGCACCAGCGGGGCGATGCTCTGGGCATCGGCATACGTCAGCTTGAACGTCTTGGCGTCGATCGCATCGAGGGAGGGTCGCTCATCCAGCGGCTTGATAAGCTTTTCCACCTCCTCCACGTCCTGAACAAGCCCGACGAGAATCAGGGCGTTCGCCCCCGTGGCGGGAATGAGCTTCACGTTCATCCGCTCGCCCGTCGTCTTGCTGATCATGCTGGACAGGGCATCACGCAACGATGAACTCACCTCAAGGGCGTCGGCGAAGATCAAGGGCCTGACCCGCACGATGGGATCGCTCAGGGCTGCCGTGGAATCATCGAGCTGCTCGATAAGCTCTTCGACCACGGGCATGATCGCGGTCGGGGCGGAAATGATCAGGGTGTTGGTCTTGGGATCGGCGGTGACGTTGAGCAGTGATTTCACGTTCGCCCCCGCATCCGGCACATCCTGCTCGATGCGAGCCAGCAGCACATCCTGCAGCATCTTCGCCAGCGATTCGGCGCGGGCATGCTGGAGCTTGAAGAACCGCAGCGACGTTGCGGGTCCGGCTCGCTTCACGTCGAGTTCCGACAGCACCTGCTCGACGCGCTCGAATATCTCCACCGGCCCCGAAATGATGAGGGTCTGGCTTGCGGATTCGATATTGACGGTGATTGGGGTGCGCCGATCGAGGCCCCGGGGATTGAGGCTCCCCGATGCTGAAAGCTGCTTGAGGGTGGTCGCGAGGGAATTGAGATCGGCATGCACGACCTGATAGGTGCGCACTTCCGTGGCATCGAGGATCTTCTGCCGATCAAGTTGTTCGACGAGATTTTCAAATCCCGCCATCCGCTGAATCGGGGCATCCACGATGAGCGAATTCGTCTGCGGATCGGCGCGAACCACGATCTCGCGCGGCTCCTGAAGGTGATACATCAATCGCCCCCGCCGATCGCGGGGCACCGGAGGCTGGGGGAACATTTCGTCGATCGTTTTCGCCAGCTCCTCGGCCCGGGCGACCTGAAGCGGGAAAATGCGGATCTCACGCCCGGTGTAATCCATGCGATCCGCCTGGTTGATCTCGGTCACGATCGCCTGGATCTCGGGCAGCACATCCGGATGTGCCGCCACGATGAGCGAATTGGTATTGACATCGGCGGTTATGGTGACCGGCTTTTCGTTGCGCTCCTCGACGCTGCGCTGGTTGTACTGCCTGGTCAGCGCGCTGGCCATGTTTCTCGCATCAGCCACGCGAAGCTGGAGGATGCGCAGGGGCGGGGTTTCCTTCTGATCCAGCTTGTCCATGCTCTTTAGCAGCGACTGGATGATCGCGTGCTGCTGAGGCTGGGCGGCAATGATGATCGAGTTGGTACGCTCGATGACCTCGATCAGCGGCGGCAGGCCGAATCGACCGCCGACCATCGCCAGCTCGCTGGAAGTCAGTCCCCGTAGAAATTCCGCCGCTTCAGTGGCATCGACATATTCCAGGCCGATCACCCGCACGTCCGGCGGGGGGCCGATGCTGTCCTGAAGCTCATTGAGAATCGACACGAAGCGAAGCAGCGCTTCATCCTCCGCCACCACCAGCAGAGCCCCGTTCTCTCGATCGATCTCCACGCTCACCGGCCTGGCATCGGGATTGCCCCGCGTCTGCTCTTCGTACAGACGCTGGGCGCGATCGCCGATCGTCTGCGGATCGACACCCGTCACCTCAAACACCCGCAGCGAACGCGGCACGGGGACGGCCTGTAAGTCGGCTAGAATTTGCTCGGTCTTGGCAAAGGTCACTTCATCGCCCGCCACAATGAGCGTGCGCGACTTCGGCTCGGCCTGCACGATGACCTCCACCGGCTTGCTGCCGTCTTCGGGCTGAAGGCTCATCACTCCCCGGCGGGCGAGTTCGTTGATAGTGCGGGCGATGTCGATCGGGTCGCCCCGCTCGATGTGATAGGTTCGCAACTGGGCGGTGGGCGGCAGCTTCACGCGATCAAGCTGCTCCACCAACGCTTCGAATGACGCGCGACGCTCGATCGGGGCCTCGATGATGAGCGTATTGGTCGAGGCATCGGCGGAGACATGCACTTCCTTGGGCTTCTGAAGATGAGGCATCGGTCGCCCCCGCCGATCGCGAGGCATGGGGGGCTGGGGATAGAGCTTGTCCAGGGCCGCCGCCAGGTCCGTGGCCCGCGCGAGCTTGAGCGGGTAGATCATCGTTTCGCGGTCGGAACCCTGCTCCCCGGAGCGGTTCACCCCATCCACGAAGGCCTTGATGTCCTCATATACATCCTCATGGGCCGTGATGATGAGCGTGTTCGTCGCCGCGTCGGCGGTCACCTCCACCGGCTGCTCCCTCCGTTGCGCGGCGGGACGCGAGGCGTATCGCTGACGCAGCATCAGGGCGATCTGATTGGCATCCGCGGCCCGAACCTGAATCAGCCGCAAGGGGGGGAGCTCCGTATGCTCGAAAGTGTCGAGTTGGCGCACGAGATTCTGGATCATGGTGTGCTGAGCGTTTTCCGCGACGACGTAAAGACTGTTGGTCTGCTCGACGACTTCGATGGTGGGGTTCGGAATCTCACGCGCTCCATCGCGGGGCGTGGTCTTTTCGATAAGGTCAAGCAGCGGTTCGATGACTTCGGACGCCTTGGCCTGATTCAGCGCAATCATGCGACCGCTCCGCGCGGGGGGCAGCAGCTTGCGCGCTTCAGCCAGGGCCTGTTCATACAGGCGTACGGACTGCGTGCGCCCATTGACGAGCAGATTGCCGGTCAGGGAATCGGCCTGCACGTTGGGATAGGGTCGTTCATCTTCCGTATAGCCCGTGGTGAGAATGTCATACGCCTGTTGTGCGCGATCGAGCAGGGCCTGCACGTTTTCAACCCCGGCAAGGGGAATCACGCGGAACTGATAATCAGACGGGTCGGGACGATCCATCGTCCGCAGAAGCGACTCGATAACCCCGAACTGCTCGGGCAACGCCGTGATAATAAGCAGATCGAGCGGATCGACCGCTTCCACGATCGGGGCGGTGAATTTCGTGCCGTCGTGGGGCTGGAGCAGTTGTTTCGCCAGCGCGCTGAGGGGTGAGACGAGCCGACTGGGCGTCGCACTGGTAACGGTGATCTGCCTCGTCTCGCGATCGACGATGGTGTTGGACTCGACCATCCGCAGGGCGTCTGCGAAACCATCGAGGGCCGCGGCGGAGCCGACAATGGTCAGCAATCGCAGATCGGGGTCGAGATCGATCGTCAGTTGCCGGGAAAGGTCATCGGGATCGACCTGCTTGTGATACAGCGTTTCGGCGCGATTGACGGTCTGCTGGGGATCGGCGGAGGTCAGACGCAGCAGGCGAACCTGGCGATCGATTTTTGCGGGACGATCGAGGGCGGCCATCACCGCGCGGACCGCACCGACATCCGACTCCCGGCCCGAAATGATCACCGATTCGCCATCGGGACCGGCCACGAGCTTGATGGTGGAGAGCTGACGCCCGTTGAGCAGGCCCTTGAGGGCGGTGATCACATCCTGCGGCTGGGCATGTTCGAGTTCGATGACCGCGATCGAGCGCACATCGCTTATCAATTCGATGCCAGAACCATCCATTTCACGGAGCAGTCTGACCCCTTCGTTGATCGCCGACTCGGCCCCGATGATGGTGATCTTGCCGACATCATCGAGGGGGATGACGGTCGGTCGCTCCGGCTCGGGCATGGTGGCATAAAGAAGATTCAGCTTGGCAACCGCATCTGCCGGACCCAATGCCCCGAGCATGATCGTGCGCATGGTTCGCGTGCCGTTGGTTTCGGGCACATCGAGCAGTTCGATCATCTCCCGCAGTTTGTCGAGACGCGACTGCACTCCCTTGGCGATGATTGAATTCGTTCGCTCATCGGCGGTGATGCTCAGGCCCGGCATCGATTCCTCCTCGATCTTGACCTGCTTGCCTTTCTGGTCTATCACGAACTTCTCGACCTTGCGACTCATGAGGGCCTTGAGCGACTCCATGAGATCGGTCGCCTTCGCATGGCGAATCTTGAATATCTCGATCGCACCTTCCGGATCCTCCCGGTCCAGTTGGTCGATGATCTTGAGCAGACGCCGAACCTGGGCCGCGGTCTCGGTGATGATGAGCGAGTTCTGCTGCTCCATCGCGGCCACCGAACCATAGGAGGCCACCATCATCGCGAGTTTTTCCGCCAGGGGTTTGGCCAGTGCAATGTTCAGCGGTTTGACCACGGTGATAATCTGGTCCGCCGTCACCTCGCCGGGCAATTCACCGATAAAGGTCGGGATGTTCTCCCGCTGCATTTCCGTAAGTTTCTGGAGGTACAGCATGTCATCATCGACCCGGAGCATGACCCCCTTGGCCTGCAGGATGATGTTGAGCACCCGCAGCGCATCGGCCAACTCGTACGTCTCCGGCGACAGGTAATCGAGCTTGCCCTCGGGAACATCCGCCTCGCGGACGATGGGCAGTCCGGTGGCGCGGGAAAAGAAATCGAGCACCTGATCGAAGCTGGCCCCCTTGAAGTTAAAACGGATAACGCCGGGTGACTGGGCGCTCTGCGCATCATCCTGCCGGGCGGAGATCGATTCGCTTTTCGGAGTGTTCTCATCAGACTGTCGCGCCGATGAGATCCGTCCGAAAAAGAAAACCGAAGTGACACAAAAGCCAATAACGAACCATCTATCTCTCACCATGATCTCCTCCCTCCAGGAGGGGAAGCGGCCGCGGCCGCAAAATGGAACAGTTTACTGTTTGGGCCTGCTCCTGTCGCTGAGATTCCCACCAATTGAAATGACGAATTGCCAAGACTGAGACTGAAAAATCACACTGTCATCCTGCGCCGAAATCAGTGAGACAGTTTCAAAGACATCACCCGGCAAGAGTATTTTTGATGCCCCGGATACGGTATTGAGCAGCCAGACCTCGAGACCGTCCGGACCTTCGACAATGCCCGTGATCGTCCATTGCGCCAGGGCATCCGTGGTCGCGACCGCGAGGGTCGGAGACGTTTGCTGCGTCTTCTCGGGAATCCGGAATGGATTCACATTGATAAATGAAGCAAAACGCATCATCCGCGAGGGATCGTAAGGAAGGCTTTCCTGCTTACGCGGCTCTCGACCCGGCAGGAAAAGCGTGGTCAGGCGAACCGTGGCCGAGAATGTTTCACCGTTGTCCTTCGGATCGAGGTTCAGCTGATCGATACGCTTGATCCACGGCTCGGCTTCGATCCGATCCGCGAGGTTCAGAACCTGAGCCAGTGATCCAGTGACTGATACCCAACTGCTCAGTTCGACAAAATCAATTTCGTCACGCAGTTCACTCTCGCGGCGGGAAAACCTGCGCTTCGCCGGCGTCTGTCGGCTCACCGCCCGTCCCGTGCCCACCACAATGTCGGCGAGTTCAAGCTGTTCGGCGATCCGGTTCAGTCGGGCCCGCAGGCGGTGATCGACCGATTCCAGATCGCCGCCGAGGGTTCGATTGACAAACGACTCGATCTGCTTCTCGATGCCCGGAACCTTGGCAAGTGCGGATGTAAAACGGTCTATCCGCTCCGTCGTCGATGCGATCTCGCTCGATAATGTCTCGTGAGGCTGGAAATACACGCGGCTGGCCCCGGCTCCGAACAGCCATGCAAAAACCAAAGTCGCCACCGCGCCGAGGATGATTTTCTGCGGCAATCTCATTGGCCATCCCCCGCGGCTTCTTCAACGGCATCCGTTTCCGGAGAGGCGGCGACGACGGATGCTTTTCCCGGGGACACGACAGTAGTACGCAGCCGATAGGTAAATCCGTAAGGCAGCCGCCGCCCTCCTTGGGCATCCACGCCCCCGGAGCTGGCGGTGTAGAAATTCGAGGAGACCAGCGCGGCGCGGAAGGCGTCCGCGGTCTGGCGGTCGCGCGCCTCACCATCGAGCACGATGGAAATCTCCCGGGGCGCTGACCACACATCCGCCTTGTGATCGTACTGGACCCCCCGGAATTTCAGCGTCCCCGTCCATTTGTCGAGCACCACGCTATCGGGAGCGGGCGATAATGCCGCCAGTGCCGTCGCATGGTCCAGCCACTCGACCCGGGCCGATTCCCATCGTTTCAGATGTTCGAGCTTGTAAAGATCGCGCCCATAGCGACGGTACTCGGGGGCGAGGCTGGCGCTGGTTCGTTTCAGGGTGTCGAGTTGCTGCCGGAGTGGCTCGATCTTCATTTTCGCCAGCGTCCATCCGCCGAACAGAATGATGCTGATGGCCCCGGTACACCCGAGCATGATCAGACGCTTCCGGGCCCTGATATCGGGTGCCCGGCGAGGTTTGACAAAGTTGATCGAGTCGGTGTTGAGATGACATCCGAGGAGCAGGCCGGCCAGTGGCCACACGTCGTGCATCACCGCCCCGTTGGTGTCCACTCGGGGATGCCTTTGAAGCTTCTCGGTTCTCATCTTGAGGATTTCCCGAATGGAATCGACGGTCTCGGACGTGATGCCTTGTTCCCCGAACAGCAGCGCTCCATCTACATGACTGTCCTCATCGATCATGCGATAACTCAGCCAGGTGCGCCGGATTTCCCGGATGACCGTATCCGCCGATTTGCATCCGTTTTCTTCTTCCACGATTTCCGCAGCGCGTGAAAACCGGATGGCCCCGTCGTCAACCACACTCAACTCCAGATTCTCGCCGACCAGATCCACGACCAGAACCCGCGCTGCGGGCGGGGACATCATTCCATTCATCACGCCGATCAAGGTCGCCGCTCCCATGCCGCGCATCGAAACACACTCCAGACGAAGGCCCGCGGCGGTTGTCATACGACGCATGAACTCCAGCACGTCCTGAGGCACCGCCACCGCCAGCACGGTGGTGCTGGTTTCATCGTGTTTCTCGGGGAGAAAATCGATCACCGCCGTTTCCGGATCGAAAGACAACTGGCTTTGCATGGCAAGTCGGGTCATCTGTGGCAGTTCGACCTTATCGACGGTGGGAAGCGTGAGACGCTTCAGCGCCACCCGTTGACGGGACAGGGCGATGATCACCCGATTGCGGGGGATGTTCGCCTCCGACAATGTCGCGCCAATCCAGCGGCCGACCTCCTCCGGATCATCCCTGTCCATATCCGACGGCAGATCGACGGAGATAGTGCGCCGAACGACCAGGCGATCTTTTTCCCAGCCGGCGTAAATGACGATCAGTCTTCGCCGCCCAAGTTCGATGACAATCTCGCTCTGTCCTGCCATGATCCCTTTCGCCATCTGAAAACCATCGCCCATCGTACGCCGCCCTCAGGCGGGTGAATACACCGAAGTCATGCTTCGCCGGGTTTCGCTTTGCCTCGTTTCATGGAACGAATCCAACCTGAAGATGTTGCGTTCTCTCTGACAGACATGCCTTCCTTGCCCAACTTCCCAGCGACTCATGTCATTCCCCTCAGGACGACTCGCTTGCGTTTCCATTCTTCCAGCGCCCGATACGTTGTGATCTCGAACTGTCCGACCCCTTTGTACCGGATTCGTTCGCAGGTTGTTCGGGCACAGCCCCCCCAGGCAATGCTTGCCGTTGTTCATTGTCCGATTCAGTTCCCAGCGAATCATCCGGAAAAAAGTCGCTTTCCGCAGGAATGTCACTCGTAGGCGTATTCCCGCTCTGACCTGGATCGGCCGGCTCATCTCCTGCCTCTTCCGGATCATCTCTGCGTAGCGGAGCCTCAGGCGACAGATCCGGGGAAAGATCAGCTGCAAGCAGGGCAGCGATTTGCAGCATGGTGACATCGCGGAGATACGCCACGCGGGGGGTCGAGGCCGCCAGGTCGATCACGATTTCGCAGATGAGCGGATGTTTCAAAGGTCCATCCTCATCGTCCGCATCGACTTCGCCCGCGGCGATCCACAAGCGATAGGTATAGCAACGGGTGGTGATCTTCGGAGCCATCGTCTCAAAGGCTTCCTCGTCGATGATGCCGCGCGTCAACGGCCAGACGATGGTTGCTCTTTCCTCCCGGGAGAGATCCTCCCGGGCGTTTACGATCTGCCGGGCGATATCAGGTTCGGTCAGGGTGAGCAGCGCTTCATAAGAGGCGGTGTTGATGTCGAGACGACCGAAGCGATACTCGCCCGGCTCGGGGCTGAGCGAGTCGAGCAACTCCGGCCATCGCTCAACCGGCACCGCGCGCTCGCGAAGCAGTCTGACGACATCAGATTCATCGCTCACATTCTCGCTGGTAATGATCGCGCGAACGTCCTCGACCAAGTCGCCGAATCGCTCCTCGAACCTCGATGTGAGATCATCCGTCCATGCGATTGCAAGGGGAATGCAGTAGTCGCCACTCTGCTGCAGGACAGGCTCGTAGCCGTAGACGGTCAATAGATCCGCCAGTCCGCGCGGCGTGGGCTGCGCGAAGAGCATCGCCATGCGTCTGCCAGGATCACCCTCCCGACCATTCCCCCCGGTTCCCCCGGTCATCTCGTCCATCACGGTCAGCTCGTCCAGGGGACCGTAGATCATTTCCGGGGTCACGCCCTCGACATCGAGCAACTCGGTGACTGATTGAAACGGTCGGCCCAACGTCTGATCGCGATAGGCGATGATCGCCTCGGACAATTCCTCTTCGATCATCCCGGTCCTGGCGAGCCCGTCGGCATCGACGTGGTTCAGGTCGATTTTTCCCGCTTCCGGAGCGAGGAGATCCCCCAAGGGCGTTATCGGAAGCAGACGCACCAGCCCGATGCGTCCGGCCGCCTCATAGACTTCATACTGCATATCCAGTTCGGGCAACTCACCCCTTAATAAGGTATCGCGCTGCTCATCGAGGCGGCCCATCACCAACTGAATACCGGACCATGACAGGGCGCGGGTGCGGGCGGCCGCCCGAGGATTCGCAGCGCGCGGAGAAGGGGTACCCCGGCGCGGAGCAGATCCGCGAGCTGACGATAGGCGATTGACCGCTGGCGCAAGGATATCCTGCGCTTCATCAGTTGTTGCTCGTGAACTTCCCTGACGCTGACGGGAGCCAGGCTTCGGGCCTGAAGCTCGGCAAGGACGATCTGTCGCGTCGGGCCGGCCAGCGTTCCCGTGACCTGCCGGCCGCCGGGGTCACGCGCGATGTAGGCGAACATGCCCATGGGGTGATTGTACGACCCTGCGGGGTTTCACAAAGACTCTTTTTCCCGATAGGTCCGGGCCAGCGCGTCGTGAGCCTGAGGCCCAAGTACCAGCATCGTCTCGCAGCCCGGCGCCCCGAACACCGCCACCGGTTCGAACCCCCGTCCCTCCACCGCCATATCCAGCAGGTCCTCCGCGGAGATCGTCATCCGACCCCCCCGGGATGAAAGATCGAAGTGCATGGATCCAACCCCGTCATAAGCGCGATAGACGACTTCCGTACAGACCAGCTTCTCGTCATTGAAGAAATCGAAATCGAAGTTATAGAGCTTGCCCTCATGTCTCGCGGCGCGGCTGATCGCCTCGGCGATGTCCGAGGCATCAAGCGTCGGGCGGATGATCGCCACCGAATCGACGGCAAGCGTTTCGGTGAGCGGACGAAACCGCACGCCGTCTTTTTTCGCCTCCAGCACGCGCGCGGGATCAGCCGCGCGTCGGGAACGGTCCTCATCGAACGATACCCCCAGGGATTTCCGCTCGGATTCCGTGCCCATGTGCAGGGCGACGTGAGGCCAGAAGCCCGGCAGGAAGAGATTCGTCAGGGTGTGATCGTGACGCATGACGATGACATCGCCCGGTCTGAGCAATTCCGAAAGCGCGTCGAAGACTTTGCGATCCATCGGGTGATCATCCCCCCAGTAGCGCACATCCGCGACGAGTCGTCCGAATGATTCCATGATGCCGAACATCGCCCGCTGAACTGCCGTGGCCCGTCGTCTTCGCCAGGAATGCCAGCGATAACGCAGACGGGCGCGGAAATACCTGGTGACCCCGACCCGGAGGGCGTCTTCGGCGGTTCGGATATACCCGAGGACCGGCTTCATCATCGGATCATCAGCCAGGGCCTCAAGATCAGCTCGATGGGCATCGGCGAAGTTCACCGCCTCATTGATGCGCCACGCGTTGAGGGGATGGGTCATCGATCGGTAGATGATGGTGTACTGTCGGGAGGGTATTCGATGGGAGGGCGAGGCTTCGTTGAGCTTGCGCTGGGTGATCTTGTGAGTGGCGATCTCGCCAATGAGAAAACGGGCTGCCTGCACAAGCAGACAGGCGGCGGCGTAGGCGATTGCGAAGCACTTCAGCTGCATCGCCTCATCGACAGTGGCGGATTTCGATTCCCACCGGTCGGGAAGGGCCAGCGGCCTGAGATCGCCGATGGTCTCCAGAAGGCCGCTCCGCGCTGTGAGGTAGCGGGCAAACCACGCCCGGAGGTGTTGGTCCTCATCCGGGGTGAAGTAGCCCCGCTTCACCGCGGCGCTGATCGCTGCGTCTGGACGATCGTCCTGCTGGAGCCTTGTCAGAGTCGGGGCGAGACTCTCCAGTGATCGAACCCCGGCTCGGATGAGTGCGTCTTCATCCACACGCCGCAGGATACCCATTGAGGGACATAACCACAACGCAAGCTACCGCAGGCAGTTACATCGATATTGGGAGTGATTCTCTCTGGACTTCGACCGGTCAGAATCCCGGAGACGGGCCGTTACGAGAGCGCACAATTTGCGCCGATTACACTGTTTGGAATCACCATTTAAAGAGTTAAGGAAAACCCAGCCGGATCACGATGATGCGAATATCAACCGGGTATGCCGCCGCCCCTGACGCCTGGCGGCAAGCCAATATGGTTCCCACAGCAGGAGCCTGCATGGACGCGGGCGAATGTTGCGGGTACTCGAACAAGGGAGTGTTCGGGATGACGAGCAATGACGCTGACTTTGTTTCTCGATTTGTGCGAACCATGGATAACGCAGATCGCTGCCTTCTCATGCTCTTTTATGCCGAAGGGTTGAGCATGGGCGAGATCAGTCTGGTGCTTGACCAGCCGGAGTTCAGAATCGAATCCCGACTCGACACCATCCGTAAACGCACGAAAGCCGCCTTGAAGCAATTCGTCGCGGCGTAACCTGCAACATTCCATTCCAACCGACAATCGCGGGTGCGGATACCCGACCCGGCCCATTGTTCATCCGTACATTGTGGACGACAATCGGGGAGATGAGTCATCCACGCCGTGACTTTGGATTTTTTCGGCAAAAAATGAGGACAACGTGGCCAGAGACCCTTGCATTTTCGTGATGCAACATCACCCTATATCACATGGTCCGACGCATTGCCATGTGGTCCGGTCCCCGGAACATCTCCACCGCCATGATGCGGGCGTGGGGCAACCGCCCCGACACCATCGTCTGTGACGAACCACTTTACGCGCATTACCTCACGGTGACCGGCATCGATCATCCCGGACGCAAAGAAATCATCGCCCATCACGCAAGTGACTGGCGAAAAGTAATTACTCAACTCACCGGACCCATCCCCACACCCGAAAATGAGACAATTTTCTACCAGAAGCACATGGCCCATCATCTGCTGGATGAAATCGACCGGGGGTGGCTCGACGAGGTGACCAACTGCTTTCTGATTCGCGACCCGCGAGAGATGCTGACTTCGCTGTGCAAGGTCATCCCCAACCCGACCATCGCCGACACGGGTTTGCCCCAGCAAGTGGAGATCTTCAAGAGGGTAAAGCGGAAGGTCGTTATTGCACCGCCGGTACTGGACGCCAAAGATATGCTGGAAAATCCAGAGAAGATCTTGCGTCTTTTGTGTAGTGCCGTCGGAGTGACCTTCGACGAAGTCATGCTCTCCTGGCCGCCGGGCCCCCGCGACACCGACGGCATCTGGGCGAAGCACTGGTACGCCTCCGTCGAGCAATCCACCGGCTTCATGCCCTACACCCCCAAGAGCGAGTCCCTGCCCGAGCACCTGATTCCCCTGTACGATGCCTGCATGAAATATTATGAGATTCTGTTCGATCAACGACTGTATTAAATGGCATCTGGTAAACAACGAGGGGATCATGCTCCAGACCTTCAACGAGAAAAATCGCGACCTGCTCATCAACATCAAAGGGAAGCTCATTCATCGCGACAAGGCGGGTGTCAGTCCGTTCGACTCTGCGGTGCAGGGTGGGGATGCGGTGTGGGAGGGGCTGCGGGTTTATGACGGTCGGATCTTCAAGCTCACCGAGCATCTTGACCGGTTGCGGCATTCGGCACTGGCCCTGGCCTTTGAGTCGATTCCCTCGCATGAGGAGATCATCGATGAGATCAGGAAGACCCTTGCCGCGAACTCCATGACCGACGGCGTGCATATTCGCCTCACGCTGACCCGGGGGGTGAAGATTACCAGTGGCATGGACCCTCGACTCAACCAGTCGGGGCCGACGCTGATAGTCCTTGCCGAGCACAAGGCTCCGGTATATGACAAAACGGGTCTGACGCTGATCACCAGTTCCATCCGCCGCTTCAGCCCCGACACGCTGGATCCGAAGATCCACCACAACAACCTGCTCCAGTCAATCATGGCGAAGATCGAGGCGAACGCGGCGGGGGCCGACGACGCCCTCATGCTGGATCAGCGGGGCTTCGTCGCCGAGACGAATGCCACGCACATTTTTATTGTGACGAAAAGCGTCGTGGAGACTTCGCGGCTGGTGGCCTGCCCTGAGGGCATCACCCGCGCAACGGTGCTGGAGTTATGTAAGGCCAACAGCATTCCCTGCATCGAGAAGGACATCACCCAGGCCGAGGTCTATCGTGCCGAGGAAATGTTCTGCACCGGCACGATGGGCGAGCTGGCCCCGGTGGTAAAGGTTGACGGGAGATCCATCGGCGATGGACTTCCGGGGGCGATGACCCGAAAATTGAGCACGCTCTATGCGGAACTGACCTCGCGCGAAGGCGTGGATGTTGTGTGAACCATCTCTCCGGCGATAATCAGAACTCGCGGATCGCCATCCCCGGATTTTACTCATGATCGGAACTCATCATGTCTCCACTTCTGCAACTCTATCTCATGTCCGTCGGCGCCCTGCTCATCGTCGCCTGGCTCTTTCAATTGCTGGGCCTGCTGGGAAGCTTCGGTCGGCGGATCGGCGATGCGTTGTGCCGCGCTCCGCTGCTTGATGTCGCTTTGTTTTATTTCACCGCCCTGCCTGCGATCATCGGCATGATTCTGCAGGGTTGGCCGGGACTGGCGATCGGCATCGCAGCCCAGTTCACCGCCCTGCTCATCTGGATCGCCCTGCATGAACTTACCCATCCGAACGCCCGCAAGGGGCCGCGTATCTATCGCACCCTCAACGGCATCGTCGGGACCGGGGCGAATATTCTCGGGGTCTGGTGGACGGCCTGGGCAATTCCGACCTTCTGGGCCCTCAGATTCACCGAATTTTTTGTCTACCCCGTGCTCACCCGGACCGTCCGCTTCCCCAAGTACAAGCAAGGCGAATGGGTCAATCTCTCGCGGCACAAGTTCTCCGGACTCGTCGGCTATGACCTCATCTGGTGCCTCTATTGCGACTGGATGACCGGGGTGTGGTCGCTGGGGGGAGAGATGCTCCGCAACGTCGAGTCGTTCTGGTGTCCGATCCGGTTCTATTCGGACAAGAAATGCAAGAACTGCGTGGTGGATTACCCCGACATTGATGACGGCTGGGTTGCCGCCGACGGCACCATGGAAGACGTGACGAACGTGCTGGCGGAAAAATATAAGAAAGATGACAAGGCGAACCCGTGGTACGGGCACCCGGCGAGGTTGACGGTGGAAGGGGAAGAGCCTAAAGCCCGGGAATAGCCATCCCCGGGTTTTGCTGTGTGTTCATAATTTAAGCTACCCCTCTTCACTCGCCCGCAATTTCTCCAGCATTCTTCCTAAGCCGCCACGATCGGTACGGTCTCGGAATGTGACGCCTTTGCGGTATCCTGGGCGACCTGCTCGGCCCGCTTGAGAACCTCGGCTGGGAAATAGCGATGGCCGCAACGGTTGCACTTGCCGATGGTGAATCCCTCGATCAGAACAAGCGTTCCCGACACTTTTAATGGCTCGTGGTGGGTGTAGAACGCTTCCACCGTTCCGGGGCAGAAGTCGCAGTCGTGGGCAGGGTAATCAGTCATGGGAGATTGCATAAACCGTAATAACCAGCAGACGCATTTCAACAACAAAACGACAGACGACCGCAACTTGAGTGTCCTGATCTGTCGCCGTGCCGACCACAGTATAGCGCGGCCCCGGGGCATTCGGTTCGGCAGGCTGAACACGCTCAATCGTCCCGGTCAGTATAGCCGATTCGAGGTCAACCACGTGCAAGGAATCGGCTACAAGTTCTTCCAAGGCATGATCCGTAATCAGATACCGATTCTCAAGAATCGCCGACTGAATTTGTTCCAGAAGATCAACCATGTCACCAGCCTTACCCCTCTTCACTCTCCCGCAGCTTCGCCAGCACTGAAAAATCCTCCAGGGTGGTCGTATCCTGGTTGGGGTCCGTATCGCCGGAGGCGATCGAGCGCAGGAGTCTGCGCATGATCTTGCCGCTTCTGGTCTTGGGCAGGGCGTCGGTGAAGCGGATCATGTCGGGCTTGGCGATGGCCCCGATCTCCTTGGCGACATGTGTGCGCAGCGTCTGCTTGAGCGTTTCGAGTTGAGCGACATCACCGGTCGAATGCCCCGGATCGAGCGTGCAGAACGCCGCGATCGCCGTGCCCTTGATCTCATGCGGCATCCCCACCACCGCCGCCTCCACCACCGACTCGTGGCTCACCAGGGCGCTCTCGATCTCCATCGTTCCCAGGCGGTGGCCGGCGACGTTGATCACATCATCAATCCGCCCCATGATCCAGAAATAACCACGCTCATCCCGACGCGCGCTGTCGCCGGCGAGATACATCCCCTCCACGCGACTGAAATACGTCTCGATGAACCGCTCGCGGTCGCCGAAAATTCCCCGCAGCATCGCGGGCCAGGGCTTGCGGATGACGAGCAGGCCGCCCGTATTGACGGGCATCTCCTCGCCATTCTCGTTGACCACCGCCGCGTCAATGCCGAAGAACGGCAGGGTGCAACTGCCCGGCACGGTCGGCGTCGCCCCGGGCAGGGGCGTGATCATGTGACCGCCGGTTTCCGTCTGCCACCAGGTATCGACGATGGGGCATTTCTCATTGCCGATGACCTTGTGATACCACATCCACGCCTCGGGATTGATCGGCTCCCCGACCGTCCCCAATACTTTGAGTGAACTGAGATCATGTTTCCGGGGGTGCTCATCACCCCATTTCATGAAAGCGCGGATCGCGGTCGGGGCGGTGTAGAACTGGGTGACCTTGTGCCTTTCGACGATGTCCCAGAAGCGGGCCGCATCGGGAAAATTCGGCGCGCCCTCATACATGAGCGTCGGCACGCGATTGGGCAGCAGGCCGTACACGATATAGCTGTGCCCGGTGACCCAGCCGATGTCCGCCGTGCACCAGAAGACCTGATCGCGATCGGGAACGAGATTGAACACGTATTTGGAAGTGAGATACGTATAGACCATGTACCCGCCGGTGGTGTGCATGATCCCCTTGGGCTTGCCGGTGGAGCCGGAGGTGTAGAGCAGGAAGAGCATGTCCTCGCTGTCCATGGATTCGCAGGAACATTCTTCGCTTGCGCTCGCGACGACTTCGTGCCACCAGTGATCGCGACCGTCGGTCCATTGAACGTCATTGTGACATCGCTTCAGCACGATCACTGACTTGACCATGTCCGTCTTGGCGCACGCGGCATCAACATTATCCTTCAGGGGCACCACGCTGCCCCTGCGCCATCCCCCGTCGCAGGTGACGATGACCTTGCTGGAGGCATCGACCACGCGATCGACGATCGCCTGGGATGAGAAACCGCCGAAGATGACGGAGTGCGGGGCCCCGATGCGGGCGCAGGCGAGCATGGCGATGGCGAGTTCGGGGACCATGCCCATGTAGAGGGTGACGACATCGCCCTTTTTCACGCCGCAGGATTTGAGGACGTTGGCGAACTTGCAGGTTTCGGTGAGGAGATCGTGGTAGGTGAGGTTGCGTACCTCCGGCGTTCCACCATTTCCGGGGGGGGCACCCTCTCCCCGGCCCTCTCCCTCAAGGGAGAGGGAGTAAGGTTCGCCTTCCCAGATCATGGCGACATCATCGCCGTGCCCGGCATTGACCTGCCGGTCAAGGCAGTTGTGGCAGAGGTTGGTCCTGCCCCCCACGAACCATTTCGCGTCCGGGAGGTTCCATTCCATGACCTTCGACCAGGGCTCGAACCAGTCAAACTCCGCCGCGATCTCACCCCAGAAACCCTCGGGATCATCAATGGAACGCTTATGAAGCGCGTGATACTCATCAAGGGATTTGATATACGCTCCTCCCACCGACTCGGAAAACCCCGACGGCGGCTCGAACACGCGGTTTTCAGTCAGGACGGATTCGATACTCACGGAATCAGACATGGCGTCTCCTCGCTATCCGGTGCGGGTTGCACTCTACCAATTCACGATCAATGACAAAAGGCCCGACCGTATGGCCGGGCCTTTCACGTCATTTAAACTTGCTTGCACTTACCATGCGCTATTGTCCGACATCGTTCCGCCTCGGCGCCCGGCCTCAAAATCGCACGGTCACCCCGCTGAACAGATTGACATCATCCGCATCCCCGGACAGTCCTATGTTTACACCCACATCGAAGACCATGTTCTCTGTCCATGCGTAGGTTCCGCCGACCCCAAGGATTCCGCGGAAATCCACATCCGGATCGGTGCTCGTGATGCCAATGCCCTCGACATACAGGCCCAGCACGTCGGTGATATCGAAGCCAAGGACGCCCGTCATGATGAACTCGGTGTCGTAGCGGTCATCGGCTTCGTCGTAGACGAAATCGGCTTCGAACATCAAGCCAAGTCCGACACCCTCGCCGAGATCGGTTGCGAAGGGGAAGATCAGCCCACCCTCGACGTGGTCGTTGCCGAGACCATCGGACGCGGTGGGCAACTTGATGAATGGCATTATTGCGAAGGCGGTCTCACCATCATCGTTACCCCAGAGGTTGATCTTCAAGCGTAACTGGGTGTCGCCAAAGCCGTCCCGAGTCCGGGTGCCATCGTCCTGGCGAACATACGGATCGAGCACGAACTGCAGATCAACGTTGTTGAGCAGGCCGATCTTGAGATTCGCCGGCGCGACAGTCCAGGCGTCCTTGACGCCGTTCCTGGCGTAGTCGACGAAGCTCAACTCCAACTGGACGGCGCCGGCATCGACGGTGATCGGGCTCTCCGTGATATCCGGGCGGTCGGCGCTCATCGGGCGCCACAATTCCCTCGGAGTCGGGTTCGTCAGGGTGTACTGGCTCTTGTCGATCGGAGTCTGAACTGCCTGGACCGGCGTCGCCAGCACGGCGAGCGAACATAGAATAGCGATTCGTCTCATGGTGATTCTCCTGGTTGGACCTGAACGCACGGCGATTCATGTAGCCACCGCTACAAACCGTGGGCGATAATGTAGCCGAGGCTACAAAGTACGTCAAGGCCGCAGATGCCGGCGTCCCCGGTGATTTCATTGCCGAGCTGACTCGGCAATGTCGCGCATACGCTCGAGTGTTTCGGGGCTGACGTGGTGCTCGATGCCCTCTGAGTCGATCGCCGCCGCCCGTTTGCTGACCCCGATGGCGAGCAGGAAGCGATAGACGATGTCGTGCCGCTTGCGACAACGGCTGGCCAGACGCTTACCCTTGCGCGTCAGTTCGATCGGTTTTCTCGCCTCAGACGTCGCCAGGCCATCCCGCTCGAGGCGGCGCACGATCTTGTGGGCCGTCACATGACTGACCCCGAACTCTTCCGCCAGTTGAGTAACCCGGCATTCGCCGTGCGCGGCGATCACGTCGTCGATGACCTCGACGTAGTCCTCAGCGGTCTCGCAGGCGTGATCGTTTCGGGTTCGCTTGAAGCCGGCGCTGGTCGGTTGTTTCGCCATGGTCGTCGTTCCCTGTAATCGCCACCCTGACCCGAAAACTGTTGTGGCGGGAATGGTGAAGTGTAGCATTGGTCTTTCCGGGGATCATCTACGATCGCGACACCAGCCCCGATCCTGGAAACATTGACATTCTCAAGCCGGATCAATAAAAAAAGCCCGACCGTCTGGTCGGGCCTTTCACGTCATTATGAAACCTGCTCGCACTTATCTTGCGCTGCTTTGCAGATAATCGACCAGCACGTTGCTCATCACCCGCATGCCCACCAGCACCGCCCCATCGTCGGCGGTGAAGGTCGGGGTATGCACGCCCCCGGAACTCGTTCCCGGCTTGGTCGTGCCCAGGCGATAATAAAAGCCCGGCACACGATTTGAGAACTCCGCGAAGTCCTCGCCCCCCATCACCGGGTTCTGCTCAAAGACATTGGAATCACCTACCACCCGCTGGAGGGTGGGGATCATCTGATGTGACAGGTCGGGGTCGTTGGACATGGATGGCGTGATCCGTTCATACTCAAACTCGAACGTCCCGCCCGCCGCGGCGGTGATGCCCGCGCAGATTTCCTTCATCCGCCTTTCGATCGTGTCCTGGATTTCCTTGTCGTAGGTCCGCACAGTGCCTTCGAGATAAACCTGGCGGGGGATGATATTGAAGCGTTCCCCGCCGCGAA
>JADFSH010000066.1 GCA_022560875.1 Planctomycetota bacterium
GTGGTTTCGGATACGAGTGAGGTTTCAAAGATCGAAGTCGAGTTTGAGGAGCCGCAGTTTGCCGTCGCCCCCGGCCAGGCGGTAGTGTGTTATCAGGGGGAGCAGGTCATGTGCGGCGGGTGGATACAGTGAGCCATTGTTGAGCTTGTCGTTCCGAGAATTCCAGAAATTCCGGATGGGTGCCACGGACAGCGACCAAAGGGAGTCGTCCGTGAAGATATGGAAACCGGATGACGAAGAACACTGACGACTGCGCTGTCAGTGGCACCCGCTCCCTAATCCCTGCTCCCTCTCCTACGCCTTTACCACGTCCGCCGCAATCCCCTCGATGCCATTCATCGCATTGCGCGTGTCCATGATCAGCTTCGCGTGCTTGCCGATCAGTTGGTAGTCGATCGCGTCGTGATTGGTCACGATCAGCACGCAGTCGCTGGCCCCCAGCGTTTCCTCTGAAAGCTCCACGGAATCCAGGTCGATATCGTACTTTCGCATGCCGGGAAAACTTGGCATGTGCGGGTCGTGATAACTCACTTCCGCTCCGGCGTGGTGCAGCAGTTCAATGATTTCCGCAGCGGGGCTTTCGCGAATGTCATCGACGTTGGGCTTGTAGGCGATGCCGATGATGAGCACCTTTGCCCCCTTCAGGGCCAGCTTACGTTCATTGAGCGTCACCGTAAGACGGCCTACCACATAACGCGGCATCTGCGAGTTGATCTCGCCCGCCAGCTCGATGAACTTTGTCTGACGCCCGATCTCCCGGGCCTTCCATGCAAGATAAAAAGGATCGATGGGGATGCAGTGCCCGCCCAGTCCCGGGCCGGGGTAAAAGGGCTGGAAGCCGAAGGGCTTGGTCGAGGCGGCTTCGATCACTTCCCAGATGTCGATGCCCATCTCCGAGAAGAGCACCTTCAGCTCGTTGACCATCGCGATGTTCACGGCACGATAAATATTCTCCAGCAGTTTCGCGGCTTCGGCGATCTCCGCCGACGTTACATAATGCACTTCCTCGATCACATTGGCGTAGAGGGTCATCGCCAGCTTGCCCGAGGTGTCATCCACGCCTCCCACCAGCTTGGGAATGGCCTGGGTGGTCATGCCCTTGCGTCCAGGATCTTCGCGTTCCGGGCTGTAGGCGAGAAAGAAATCGACGCCGCATACGAGGCCGCCTTCCTCGAGCAATGGCATCATTTCCTGGCGGGTGGTGCCGGGGTAGGTGGTCGATTCGAGGATGATGAGTTGCCCTTTGCGGAGGGTGCGGGCCACCATGCGGGTGGAATCGAGGACGAAGCTCAGGTCCGGCTCGCGATGCTTTCCCAGGGGGGTGGGGACGCAGAGAATGACCACATCCGCTGCGCCGAGATGGGAAGCGTCGCACGTCGGCTCGAAGCGATCGGATTCGGCCAGGGTTCTGGTCAGAGAATCGCCGAGATGGTGGAGGTAATTCTCGCCCCGTTTGAGCTGGTCGATCTTTGGTTTGTCGATGTCGTAACCCAGCACGCCATAACCCGCCTCGTGCAGAGCCCCGACGAGGGGAAGGCCGACATAACCGAGACCCACCACCGCGATGGTGGCGGTCTTTGCTTGAAGGCGCTGGCGGAGCGTCACTGCGGCGTCATTCGGCTCGCCCGTCAACTCCGTCGATCTTGTAGACGTGATCGTCATTCGTGCGATTTCCCTCGCGTGACATGGAGCACATTACCGTTGAGAATAATTCAATACGGTGTCTGACAACCCCTGGTTCAGATACCCTGAACGAGTTCTTCCGGATTCTCCAGCAGACTCACCACCGTGTTGAGGAACCGCGCCCCTTCGGCCCCATCGACGACCCGGTGGTCGCAACTCAGGCTCAGGGGGAGGACCAGCCCCGCGTAGAACATGCCGTCTTTCGTCAGAACCCGCTCCTTGGCGCGGCCGATGCCGAGGATGGCGACTTCGGGATAGTTGATAATGGGGGTGGAGTACGTGCCGCCGTAGCTGCCCACGTTGGAGATGGTGAACGTGCCGCCGATCAGTCGTTCGCGGGGGATGGTGCGATTGCGACAGCTTTCGGCAACCTCGATCACGCCATCGCCCATCTGGGCCAGGCTCAACTGGTCCGCGTCGGGGAGGACCGGCACCATCAGGCCGTGATCGGTGTCCACCGCGATGCCGAGGTTGATCACCCCCTTGATATGAATTTCCTGCTTCGCATCATCAACGTTCGCGTTGAGGGAGGGATGGGCGCGGAGACCCTTGCATATCGCGGTCATGATGAAGGGCAGGAAGCTGATCTTGTGGCCCAGCACCGAGGAGTATTCCTTGCGCTTGCGATCGAGGGCGGTGACATCCGCATCGTTGAAAACAGTGAAATGAACTGCGGTCCTGATGGAGCGTTCCAGGGCTTCGGCGATTTTGCGTCGTATGCCCCGGAAGGGAATGACCTCTGATGTGCCGTCTGATGAAACGGTCACCGGAGAGGGAGTTGATGCGCTGGGGGCGGGAATTGGCCTGGCCACCGGGGGGGCGGGGGTAGTCGTCATTCCGCTGCGGGTGGAGATGAAATTCTGCATGTCGGAAGCGGTCACGCGTCCGCCCCGTCCCGTCCCGGGTACGAGATTGATGTCGATGCCGGCGTCACGGGCGATACGCCGGACCGCGGGGGTGGCGAGCGCCTTGGAGGTCAAGGGAGCGCCGTTGTCCTCGCCCCCGCGCCGAGTAAAGCTTGCGGGAACGGTGAGCGTGGTGTCCACCTTGCCCACGACCGTGCCCGCATCTTCGCGCTCGGCGCCCGCAGTCGCGGCGGTTTTGGCTGACACAGGGGCGTCACTGCCGGCACTGCCGATCTCGTAATTGACCAGGATGTCGCCGACGTTGACGATGTCGCCTTCGTTGTGGCCGCCGAGATCCTTGACCACGCCGGGCCAGGGGCTGGGCACTTCGACGAGCGCCTTGTCGGTCTCCATCTCCGCGAGCGTCTGGTGCTCCTCGACGGTCTCGCCGGATGCGACCCGCCATTTGATGAGTTCCGCCTCATGCACACCTTCGCCAAGGTCGGGGAGAATGAAATGCGATTTGTTCTTTGGTTGCTTTATGCCAGCCATGCTTGTTTCCGTCGTTTGGTTTACCGCCGTGACATCCACTTCTTTTCAATACGCCGTGATTTCTTCGATGGCTTTGCCGATGCGGGTGGCGTCGGGGAGGTATTCATGTTCGAGCTTGTAGTACGGCATGATGGTGTCGAAGCCTGCCACCCGCTGGATCGGCGCTTCCAGATACAGGAAACAATGCTCCATGATCCGGCTGGCGATCTCCGCACCCAGGCCACCGGTTTTGGGCGCCTCGTGGACGATCACGGCCCGACCGGTCTTCTTGACCGAATTGACGATCGTTTCCGTGTCGATCGGGTAGATCGTGCGCAGGTCCACAAGTTCGATCGAACGGCCCGAGGCTTCGATGGCGTTCATGCACTCAATAACAGATGCCCCCCATGAAATCATGGTGATTTCCTCGCCTTCGGTGACGATGCGGGCCTTGCCGAGGGGGATCGTGTATTCGTCTTCCGGCACTTCCTCGCGGAAGGCCCGATAGATTCGCTTGGGCTCGAAGAAAATCACCGGGTCGGGGTCGCGGATCGCGGAGATGAGCAGCCCCTTGGCGTCATAGGGAGACGCGGGCATGACCACCTTCAAACCCGGCTGATGCGCGTAGATCGCTTCCGGGCTGTCGGAGTGAAGTTCCGGGGCATGGATGCCGCCGCCACAGGGCACCCGCAATGTCAGTGGAACCGTGAAGGCGCCGCGGGTTCGTACCCGCATTCTTGCGGCGTGCGAACAGAGCTGGTCGTAAGCGGGACCGAGGAATCCCTCGAACTGAATTTCGGGAACGGGGCGCAGGCCGGCCATGGCCAGGCCTATGGATGTGCCGATGATCCCCGATTCGGCCAGGGGGGTGTCCACCACGCGGTCGGCCCCGAAACGCTGAAAAAGCCCTTCGGTCACACGAAACACGCCGCCGTTGATTCCGATGTCCTGGCCGAGAAGAATGACGCGATCGTCATCCTCCATTTCCTGGATGAGGGCGAGATTGATTGCCTGAACTAATGTGAGATTGGCCATAGTAGTCTCGAAAATCTTTGACTTTGATTAGTGCGCGTGGAGTGGCGATTCGATCTGATTTGGATCCTGCCCAATACTACTGGTGCGCATGGTGTCGCGTTGTCTCTTGAGTTCTTCCGGCAGTTCTGCGTACATGGCGTCGAAGAAACCCTTGATCTCGGGATCAGCGATTTCCTCGGCCCGTTTGACGGTCGCGCTGACCTCGCGTTTGGCGTTTTCTTCCGCGACCTTCTGCTTCTGATCATCCCAGAGCTTTCGATCGGTCATGTACTTCCGCAACCGTATCATCGGGTCGCGCTGGATCCACACCTCGACCTCGGCCTCATCCCGATAGCGGCGGGAGTCATCGGCGGTGGTGTGATCGCCAAGACGGTACGTCAACGCCTCGATGAACGTGGGGCGTTTATGCTTCCTCGCCCGCTCGGCGGCTTCACGAACGACCTTGACCACCGCGAAGATGTCATTGCCGTCTATTTGAATGCAGTCCATCCCGAAGGCGATGCCGCGCTGGGCGAGCGTGGGGGCGGAACACTGGGTCTTGGTGGGCACGGAGATCGCCCAGCCGTTGTTCTGGCAGAAGAAGATGACGGGAATATCGAGATTCGCGGCGAAGTTGGCGGCTTCATGAAAATCTCCCTCGCTGGAGGCGCCATCTCCGAAAAACGTGCAGGCGATGGTGTCTTCACCCCGGTATTTTGCCGCCCAGGCGAGTCCGGTGGCGTGAAGCATCTGGGTGCCGATGGGGATCGCGAGCGGGGTCATTTTAACATCGTCGGGGATCTGGTTGCCGCGTTCATCCCCCATCCAATGCAAAAGGACAAACTCCATAGGCAGGCCGTGCCAATAGAGACCGGCGTTCTCGCGATAGCAGGGTACGAGCCAGTCGGTTTTCCTAAGGGCATAGGCCGCGCCGAGCGAGGTGGCTTCCTGGCCGCGGTTCTCGGGGTAGGTTCCCATGCGTCCGGAGCGCTGAAGCTTGAAGGCGACCTCGTCGAAATGGCGGCAGGTGACCATGTGCTCGTAGAGCTTTACGAGATCCTTGTCGGGAATGAGCCCCTTGCCGAGCTTTTCGTCGAACTTGCCATTCTCATCGAGAATCGATATGTGTTCGATTGATGTTTTAAAAACCGTTTTAACCGGCATGCACTTGCTCCTTAGATCCTTCGGCGATGCGTTGCTTTGCCAGCGCGATGGCGGCGGCGTAGGTGGATTCCATTTCCTCGCCCTTCTGGAGAATATGAGCGGTCGTCGTTTCGATCTCGTCGCTCTTCCGGTTCAGCTCTTCGGTCGTCATATTGAGGTGCAGCCCGGCGAGATGAATGATCCCGCCCGCGTTGACCACAAAATCCGGGGCGTAGAGGATGCCGGCGCTCTTGAGCACGACCGCGTCCTCATTCGGATCGCCGAGGATGTTGTTTGCCCCGCCGCAGATGATTTCACATTTGAGCTTGCGGGCCATGTTGGTGTCGATCACCCCGCCCAGGGCGCAGGGTACGAGCAGATCGCACTTGGTGGTCAGAATGTCGTCGGGATCGACTGGCTGGGCGTCGAATTCCTCGACGACGCGATTGAGGTTTTCTTTATTGATATCAGCCGCGGTGATGGTTGCCCCGAGTTCGGTGAGGATTTTGGCGATGTGGTAGCCGACCTTGCCGACACCCTGGATCGCGGCATGTACGCCGCTGAAATCGACGGCATGGCCGGAATGGGCGAGGCACGCTTTCATGCCGTTGATGACGCCCTGGGCGGTGAACGGCGAAGGGTCGCCGCCGGTGCAGAGGGTTTCGCCTCCCTTGACATGGGAGGTCTCCTGGGCCATCCAGTCAATGAACTGGATGTCCACGCCGACATCTTCCGCGGCGATATACGCACCTTGGAAGGTATCGACAAAGCGACCCATGGCGCGGGCTTCCGCTTCGGATTGCGGATGACCCGGGGTGGGCAGCAGGATGACGCTTTTCGCCCCGCCCATGGGAAGATTGGCGCAGGCGGATTTGTACGTCATGCCCTCGGAGAGACGCAGGACGTCGTAGAGTGCGTCGGCTTCGGTGGCGTAATGCCAGCGCCGGGTGCCCCCCAGCCCGTTTCCGAGTTTGGTGGAATGGATAGCGATGATCGCCCGCAGACCGGTCTCCGGATCATTATGAAAGCAGACACGCTCGTGTCCGAAGTCAATCATCTGTTCAAGGGTGTTCATGGTGTCTTCCGAATCCAGGTACGTCGAGAGCATGCTGATTCGCGATCGTTTTCTTGTCGCCGATGCCGACAAGCGGCGTGGTGGTACATGATGTCATCCGGGCACGTCAGCCGCCTTGACGGTGGTGCCGGATCCGAACTGTTGAATGTGGGTCTGATCAGGTTCAAGCCCCTTGCCGAGGACCGTCTCATCCGGGGTCTGTTCCGGGATCACATAATCAGACGTGGGAAGGGAGTCAATGTGGCGTAGGGCCACCGCGGCGGCGCTGCGCATGACCTTGTCATTGTTATGACGCAGTTCACGCAGCGCCGTTTCGATTTCCTTATTCGCCAGGGCGCAGGCGTACTCGACCAGGATCAACTCGTCCTTCAACTCGGCGCCATTGCGGCCACCGCGGATGGAGCTGTCCACTTTCGAAAGGCAGCAGGTCATGGCGTGGATCCAGATCGCCGTCCAGCTCAATCGGCGCTGGATCATTTGCCGGGTGATGAGTTTCTCCTCATGCACCTTGAACATCATTTTCACCTGATGACTGAGCTCGCGAACGTGCCCCTCGAGTTTCGTTTTCAGTTTATGAAGCCGGGGATGCAGCTTGTTGATGGTGGGAGCGGGGCGTCGAAGCCCGAGGTAAAGCTCCGAAGCGATCTTCAGGGCATCGCCGATGTGTGAGAATGGATTGTCCTTCACCCCGAGCATGAATTCGCCGAGCTGCTTGGAGCCGTAGGCGAAGACGAAGCTGTGCATCACTTCGTTGGCCCCCTCGACGATGGTGTTGATGCGACTGTCGCGCCAGAGTCGCTCGACGTTGTTCTCGGTCATGTACCCCTCGCCCCCCATGATCTGCATCGCATGATCGACGGTGCGGAATCCCATCTCGGAACAGAAGACCTTGCAGATGGCGGTCTCGAGCATGATGTCCTCGTCCTTGCGATCGACGATGCCCGTGGTCATGTACAGCATGGCATCCATCGCGTAGACATAGGCGGCCATGATGGCGAGTTTTTCCTGGATGAGTTCGAATTCGCAGATGGGACGGTCGAACTGGTAGCGATATCGCGCCCATTTGCCGGCCTGCTCGTACGCGGCCTTGCCCGCGCCGACCATGCCCGCGGATAGCGTGCAGCGCCCGATGTTGAGGCAGGTGAGGGCGACATGCAGGCCGCGCCCTTCCTTATGGAGGAGACGGTTCTTCGGAACCCGCACGTTGGTGAAACGAATGCGGGCCTGCCATGTGCCGCGGATGCCGCACTTGCTGCGGTTGCGACTGAAGATTTCGATGCCTTTGAAATCAGGCGAGCAGATGAGGGCCGTGACTTTTTTCTTTTCCTTGCCGGTTTCGGGATCGGTGATGATCTGGTTGGCCATGACCGTGAACAGGCCGGCCATGGCCGCGGAGGTGGCCCATTTCTTTTCGCCATTGAGGATGTAGTACTCCCCATCCTCGGTCAGCTCGCAGCATGTTTCCTGTCCGCCTGCGTCGCAGCCGACGTTTGGTTCCGAGAGACAAAAAGCGCTGAGCATGTTTGTCGCCATGCGCGGCAGGTAATTCTTTTTCTGCTCTTCCGTCCCGAACAGCACCAGCGCCCCGCAGCCGATCGACTGGTGAGCGGAGACCATGACCGCGGTGGAGCCGCACGACTCCCCGATACGCTGGAGAACGCGGTTATAGCTGGTGATGGAATAGTCACCCCCGCCGTATTCCTCGGGAATGATCATTCCCATCACCCCGATTTCAAAAAGCCGCTTGATGCACCACTCGGGGATTTCCTGATTGCCGTCGACCTCAAAACTCGGGTGTTCGTTGCGGAAGTAGTCATCGAGCTCGGCCAGAAGCTGATCGCAGCGCGATATTTCATCGGCATTGACTTCTGGAAAAGGAAAGACGAGATCCTCCCGGAAATTGCCCCAGAAAAGGTTCTTAATGAAGCCCATGGTGTCCGGATCCGGACCGAGCATTTCCTGAGCCTGTTCGATCTGCTTGCGATCCTTCTCGGATATGTTTTTCAGGCTCTTGGCGAGGTCTGGCTGAGACACTGCTGCTTACTCCTTCTTCTGCTCAAGAATGATTGCGGCACTCTGAGCGGTGGGCCGGAGACATCTCGTCGCCGGAGCCCGATCGCCGATCCCTGGCGATTCGTCATCTTCCCTGCACCTGCCCATATTATAGAGGGCATGTACGGTTTCCACGCATGAGGGTGGAGATCGCCCGTTTCAGACGAAAAAACCACCCTCCCGAGCGTACCATTCGTCTGACAGACTGCCTTGGTCCTGAATCGAGCGAAAAGCGGTTTTTCGCTCGAATTCGGTCTCATTTCACCGTGGTGAGACGCCCGAAAGGCTGAATCCGGACCAATTCAAACCTGAGGCAGTCTGACAGGTACGCCTGTTGCAGGGGCATTATATCAGCCTGGCGATTCTGAAGCTATCCGGGCCGGATTCAATCATGTACTGGGAATTAGCCCTTTCGAGCATCCAAGTTTCAGGGTTAGTAGAATTCCTATGAATGAGGCGTCATGAAAAACCACTTCGGTTAAGCAGGTATGGCCGCAATAGAATGAGGGAGCGAGGCGTAACAAGGGCTCAAGTCTCCCAAGCGGTACATTACCCTGACAGAACCCGAAAAGCAATGATTCCCGGAGCAAAGGTTTATGAAAAGGCCATTTCTGCAAGTCGAAGATTGGAGGTAATTGCTGAAGAATCCAGTGACGAGATTTGTATACTGAATGCCTTCTGGCGAACTCAGCCGAAGGGGGCAAAGGGAAAGAGACGATGAGCAGTAAACTGTTGGAATTTGAGTTTCAGGTCAGGGTTGATGACCGGACCTTTGGCGGTGCCTATGTCAAATTGCGTCGCGGCAAGGTTCACCACACCGAGGTAATCAAAGAGGACATCCTACTTGCCGACTACGACAAGAAAGGCCGTTTGCTGGGGATTGATATCCTTTCCGCCGTTGACGCATCGTTGGTGATCGAGCTTGTCGATGATCCCCAGCAGCAATCTGCGCTGAAGGGCGTGTTGAAGAATCGCCTCGGCGATTTGCTCAAGGCTGCATAAATTTGGTGCTCAACGGCGACGTAGCTCTCAACCATAACAGGGTCGAGAAAGCATTAATTCCCAAACAACTCCCGAAGACGGTTCTGAGCCTCTTCGCCCGCGATCACTTTTGCCGAGAGTTCAGCCGCCTTATCGAGCACGGCATCCTCCTGCGAGCCATCCAGCTCGTTCAGCCAGCGTTTCGTGACCGCCAGAGCCTCTTTGCCACCTTTGCAGAGCGACCGGGCGAGTTCCGTGGCCGTCGATTCGAGCTGATCAGCCTCGACCAGATGTGACGCCAGACCCGCCTCGAATCCCTCGGTTCCGGTCATGGTTCCTCCCGCGAGGAGCATGGCCCGGGCTCGTCCGGGTCCGATGCGCCGCATCAGCCAGGGGGCGACCACCGCCGGACACAGACCCAGATCGACCTCGGGATAGCCG
The DNA here is from genome assembly GCA_022560875.1 of Planctomycetota bacterium. GTDB lineage: Bacteria > Planctomycetota > Phycisphaerae > Phycisphaerales > SM1A02 > JADFSH01. The sequence continues at coordinate 9,766 of JADFSH010000066.1, forward strand.
ACCTTGGCTTCGGGATGGGTGATGGCGAAGTCTGCCGTGACCATCAATCCACAACCGCCCCCCACGGCGGCACCCTGCACCCGGGCAATGACGGGAATGGTCAGTCGCCGGATTCTCCGGGTGATTTGCGATAGGCCCCGCAGCATGTCGGCCATAGTGATCGGATCGCTCATCACGCCCTTCAGATCCATCCCCGAGCAAAAACACTTGCCTGCCCCGGTGAGGATCATCACCCGCAGGGTATCGTCGGCTTCGATTCGCCCCAGGGCGTCGCCCATCGCATTGATGAGCTGAAGTGATAACGCATTCCGGGCCTCGGGCCGGTTCATGGTGAGGGTGGCGATGCCATCGTCAATTGTCAGGAGAACAAGCTCTGGCATGTAGGCAAGGTAGGGGGAAGGCAGCGAGGCAGCAAGGTGGAGAGGCATCGAGGCAAATGCCACTATCACTCAATAATCGTGCCGCATTCCGGGCAGCGACCATGAAAGTCGAGGCCGAAGAGGTTGTAGCCGCAGTTGGCACACAGTCCTTCCATTTGTCGCTGGCTGGCGAGCAGTTGTTGGTTGTGAAGAAAGATCAACAGCAATGTCCAGAGAGCAGCCGCCATGAGGGTAAAAATGACGGATAGCATCACCCACCAGGCGGTGGTATTGAAAACCCATGCCCATATGCGTCGGTCGATGCCCACACTATCCTCTCGCCAACGGTCGATCAGGCTGGCATATCCTGTGCGAAATGCCGCGATATCTTCCTCATCGCCGCTGTTCATGGACAGTTCACGGTCCCGGGCATAATCCATGGCCCGGAGGATTTCTATCCGCAGTGGATCATCAACTTCGAGGTGGACATCGCGCTGGGTGCCCGGCTTGTCGAATTCATTGAGGTCGAGAATCACACGCGACTGCTCGTGGGTGCTCTTCAACGGCCAGCCGCGTCTGACTTCGATCAGTTTGATATGAAAATCGCCATAGGGGATATCCGTGCGGGCCTGGGCAGGACTATCGGGATTGAGAATCCTCGCCATTACCTCGTCGTCAGCCAGTCGGGAAAGCTCCCCGTCACGATCGATAATGATGGATTCCTGGCGGACGCTGATGTCACACAGATATGTGGCTGGAAAGGCGAACACCACCGCCGCGATGAGTCCCACATCGACGAACTTCGTCAGTTTTGTTCGTCGGCGCGGGGCTGAGTAATACCGGATCAGCCGCAGTTTTTCCCGAACGTAGTTGTGCATCGACCTAAGAATACCCTCGTCAGAGCAGGATTGAGTGCAGTTTACCGGGGTCAGGCCGATTGCGAAGCGGCGATAAATGCCCGCCGATGCCACCAGAGGCTGAAGATGGTGAGAATGATCTTGGTGCCGGCGGCGGCGACCCCCCGGACCGTACCGGAGATCTTCGATCGTCCCCCACGACGTCGGCGATAGGGCACATCAACTTCCACCACGGGAATATCAAGTAATGCGGCCTTCATCTGCATCTCCACCGTCCAGCCCCAGGTCTGATCGGCCATGGAGAGTCTCATCAGCGTGTCCCACCTCACGATTCGGAAGGGGCCGAGATCGTGATATTGCCGTCCCCCCAGACATCGCATGAGAAAGCAAGCCAGTCGGTTGCCGCTCCGTTGGACCATGGTAAGGGAACCGGGTTCGGCATAACGGGTGCGACGCCCAATGGTGATGTCCGCTTTACCGGCCTCGATCGGGGCAAGCAGCTTGGGTAATGCCGCGGGGTCATCGGAAAGATCAGCATCGAGGAAGGCCAGGATGTCAGGAAGTGGGCCGTCCTGGTTTGCTATCCAGTCGATGGCCTTGAGACACGCCGCCCCGTAGCCGCGCCGTGGTTCATGGACCACGATCGCGTCATGTCGCAGGGCCGCCTCGCCGGTGAGGTCCGTGGAGTTGTTGTCGGCGAGAACGACATGGCGAATGATGCCCACCTCGCGCAGGGGCTTCAATGCCTCGAACAGGGCGTCGATATTCTCGACTTCGTTGTAGGCCGGGATGATGAGATCGCAGGAAAGCATGAAGCGTGGTGGGGGTTCTCTCGTGTGAGCATGATTATTGCGGACGATATCAGTTCCGCCCGCGAATCTGAAACTTGATTCGCACCGGCTCTCCACGACGACGAGTATCGTAGCGGTCGGCGACCTCCACGACCTCCACATCGAAGGCCCGGCCCACGGAGTTCCCGGCAAGATCCTCAAGCACGCGATCGACGATGAGTATCCACTCGCCTTCCCGCCAGGCGGAGGCGGGGATGAAGGTCCACTGGGTTTCGTAATTTTGTACCCGCACGTCGCCATCGAGCCGCACGCCGTCTTTATCCTCTATATAAAGGACACGCTGCAGCAGGCCGTAATCCAGCGGCTCGGGGAAAGTGACCACCAGGGGGGCTTTCGAGCCGGCGGCGGGGGGGGTGATCGCCCACGTTTTCGGGTCGATCGGCAGATAGTCCGGCGGGCCGACATGGAATGATTTCCGGCCCGGACTGATCAGGGCATTGCCCTGGGCATCCCGCCAGTTTGAATCGATGACAAGTTGGTAGTCACCACCCTGCAGAAGAGAAGGGCCGAGTTCCTCGCGGGGCTTCAAGCCGCGCTTGATCCGCCCCGGATCGATGAACAGGGTCAGTCGTTGCGCATATGGATCCCACAACTCCTCATCCAGCTCGAGAAATGGCAGTTCGATCGCATCGCCCTGCCCATCCAGAAGGGTAATGTGCTGGTAGGCTTCGCCGCGACTCATCGGGCCGGAGAACTCCAGATAAAACTTGAGCAGGTTCTCGGGCAGCAACGAAGCGGACGGGTAGATGCCCGCAAGTGTCGTGCGGGGCGCGGGCGGGGCGGCGGGAACTTCGAGGTTCGCGTTGAGAATATCCGGGGCTGATGCTTCGTGATCCAGACCGATCAGCGAAGCGAGTCGCTTCAGGTCGAGGGCGACGCGATACGTCAGGCCCGATCGTAGGGGAAAGCGCGGCACGAAACGTATCCCATCATCATCAGGCGCATAAGTACCCCACAGGGGAATAGCGCGGCTGGAAGGTGTGCTCTTGCCTGCAACACACACCGGAAAAAGATCACGCCAGTCAATGCGATCGAAATGCTCGCCAATGGTCTTCATTTCCGCAGCCTGAAAACCAGTAACCTTGATGAAATGGCGTCCCTGATCGTCATTCAGCAATTGAATGCCGAGCGATGGCTCAGGCGGAGGCATAGCCCCCAGGACTACAGTGGAAAGCAACAGACCGACCAGGGCCAGTCGGGTGAACTGGAATTTTAAAAAGCTCATAAGCTTCGCCTACGGCAAGTCAATCGTATGCAGATTCAATTTCCCTGATTCGTCCTTGATCAGCACCACGGCGCGATGTTCATCGAGCTTGTCCAGTTGCACGACGCCGGTGAGGCTTTCGATGGTGTCGTAGGCCAGTCCGGCGGTGCCGCCCCCCCCGACGCGGGAGGTTATGGTGTCGATCGACTCGATGTTGTCCGTGGTGATTTTCATCACGCCCCGACTGCTGTTGGCCATCAGGACATAGGATTCGCCGTCTTTCTGGTAAAGAATCATGTCGAGGGGGCGATTGCGATTGCCGAGTTCGGCGACGGTCCTGCCCTTGACATGTGATTCCGTGTTGATCTGATCGATGGGAATGATGACGAGCGGCGTGCAGGTGTAGGCGGCCAGGAGATGCGGCTGTCCGCCGATGACCAGGGGCATGAAGGTGCGAATCGGCGACTGCGTTTCATACCGACCGTGCGCGCCGTGGTAGATTTCCACGCTCGAGCCGCGGCTGACCTCGCCGAAGGGATAATCGAGGCTGCGCAGCGTCGAGGCGAATTCCTCATTGGAAAGACCCGCGACGAATACCTGCCCGTCGAAGTAGGCCAGATCGGTGATCGCCTCCATCCGCAGGCTGGCCCCACGCCGGCTCTTGGCGTTTATATCCGGGGCGTTGGGGAGGGTGGCCTTGGTATAGGCGACATTATCGAGCGAGAATTCCTCGATCGAGTCGCCGGGGCCGAGGCGGAGAATCACGGGAATGGCGTCCGGGCCGCGCCCGCGGGAGGTGGAAAGATACACCCGCCCGGACTCCGGATGAACCGCAAGGTCATGAATGAGGATGTCGTCGGAGGTGGTGCCGAACAGCGCGGCAATCTTGCCGCCCAGGTCATCAATGTTGATGGCCGACGCCGCGTGGGCTTCATCGTCCGTGGCCACGGCAAAGATCGTCGCCCCGAGTTGATCGCCGATCAGCAATATCCCGTCCGGCCCGAACGCCAGCGCGCCGGCGGATTTTATATCCGGGCGGTCGAGTTCGGCTTCGAGGGGAGCGGCGTGGATTGGGCCGCAGATCAGAGCGAGTGCGCCGGAAAGCGCGACGAGGGTGGTGACGGGTGATGGCATCTGTGTTTCCTCCTGGCGGGTTTGAAGTTCCCAGATTGTACCGAGTCAAAGAAAGGAGGGTTCAGATTGGGTTACTGATATCAACTCACATGGCGGGCCGCAGCTACATAGGGTCGGGATTTGGCCGGGTATGAAAAAGGGTAGTGGTACACTTTGCCCCCAACGCTAATACCGCTCAAGTCATACAATATGGGCATGAATGACACCGATCCCAACGTTGAAGCGGCCCGAATCGTCGGGGAATCAGCCGGAAAGGGCGATGTGGGGCTTCCAGGTGAGTTTGAGGAGGCATGGGCCATCTGGTTCCAGTCGATCAAGGATATGGATCAGCGGACATGGACTCTGCTCAGGGCCGCGTTTGAGGCTGGATTCTCGGCAGCATCGACTAGGCCGTAATGCCCTCGTATTCGATGGGCTGTTCGGATTCCGTAAGGTCTTCGGTGAAATCAAAGATCATCTGGATCGGTAGACCGGGGTTGCCGTTGTCGTTGTACGAGTCAAGGTCTGTTTTGAGGTGGCGGCAGTCGGTCAGGACCATCGTTCGACGCTGCTGAAACGCTTCCTCGATGTCGTCTCGGCGATCGGCATCGTCCTCAATATCCAGCCAGATAACCATTTGCTTGTGCGTGCCATCCGCTAACTCTTCCCGCTTGCGAAGGCAGTGCTTCTTTCGGACGCGCCGGTCCTGCGGATCGAAGAAATATTCTTCTCGCATCGCCTCCGAAAGTTCTTTGGCGCAGACGTTAATCGCATCGCGACGTGGCATTTCCCATTGCTTATTGCGAACTGCCCATGAAGCAATGGTCTTGGAATCTGTGGGCCAAGTCTCACCCGCTGCGCGATATTTCGCAACGATCTCTTGACGGTATTGGGCTTTCGTTTTGTTGAATCGCATAATTGTCTCCGATGTGTGCTACTTGATCCAGCCATCTGAAACGGCTGTTTCCGTGATCAAGTCTCTGACAGCAACAAGCATGTGACTGCTGTGGCTGTATTTGATTGCGTTTCGGTACTGTAGTTGTCCTACAACGATACCGGGGTGTATCTGTATCTTGTTGGCAAATTGGATTATCGACTTTGCGGAGAAGTACGGACGCTTGCGCAGGATGAAGGATTGTATCTCGTGCGCAGGAATCAACATGGACGCTGCCTCTTCGCTTGCCCGTTCTTCGATTTCGTCTGCACTACTTCCTGCTGTAGCTTGTGCCAAGTCTTCGTCCAGGCGGAATGAATCGCGGTTCAGTACATGCGACAGTTCGTGGCACAGTGTAAACCAAAAATTGTCGATCCGACCACGACGTAGCGACATTGCGATGACAGGGCGAGATCGTTTCTGGCCATCAAGCCACAGCGTGGCTCCGTCGATCTTTGTTGATCGGAGATGCTTGACGATCACGAAACGGATCCCGAAGTCCGACAATACAGAAGGCACTCGCCTGATTTCTTCCTTATGAGCCGCCAGTGTACGTAGCGACTCCCGAAGTTTGCCAGCGCGTGAGACGTGGAACGTATTTACACGCTGTGCGCGAGCCTTCTGCATCGCAAAGATACACCATGCAAGATGTGAATTATCAATTGCGTCTGATGACTGACGAAATGCAGCGGACAGCACGGGTCGTTCGTCCAAGGTTGTAATACCAAAGAATGACATCATTGCATCGAGGACTTTAGAAGTATCTGGAGCGTCGGGAAGCCAGCCGCGATTCTGTAACTCTTTGACGGGAGCGTAGTTCATCATCTTCGCACGTTCGCTAGATGTACGGCTGCCAGTGGAAAGTGATAGTTGATATGCTGATTCCAGATTCATCCAAAAACGCGCATCAACTTCCAAGGCCGTCGCCAACTCTTGCGCCGACTTGGGGGTGATCTTTCGCTTGCCATTGATGATCTCGTTCACAGCGGCAAGTGGTCGATCCATAACCTCAGCGAGATCGGTTTGGGTCCACCCGCGGGCCTCAAGCTCTTCGCGGATGATCTCGCCGGGAGGATCAAGTTGTTCTGGCGAGTATGGTGTCATATTCAGTGATAATCCTCGATGTCTATGACGTGAACTTTGTTACCTTCGTCGCGGTCCTCGATTTCAAGGATGAGCCTGTACTTTTTGTTGAGGCGCATCGACTTTTGATGCGATCGATCTCCCTTGAGTTTCTCGTAGTGCAAAGACTGTAATTGGTAGAACGTTCGTTCGTCAGGGGCAGCGTCGATTGTCTGGAGTCGGCGACGGAATAGTTTGCCAATGCCGGGCGGATAGTTGTTGTCACCATGCCCATCGCGAAGCAATCGCAGTTTTCCGTACCTGATCTCGAAATCCATTGGCTCATGCCTTACGTACTCCGATCTATTTAGTCAATATAGGAGACGAGAGGCATATTGTCAACTCCAATCTTACTGTTTTATCGAAAATTGATAAAAATAGATTTGACGATTCTGGATTTATGTGTGATAATGGTTCTATGAGGAAATTGAGTAAAGAAAAGCGGGCAATGATCCTAAGTGATTTAGTGGAAGGCAATAGCGTCGCTAGCGTCACGCGGATGTTCGTCGTCAACAAACGGACCGTGCTCCCGAAAAAGAGCCTCACAATCAACTTTTACGCCCTGCGATCCGGCTGGCGACGAAAAACACCACGCCGCTGCCGAGGACCGTGGCCAGGCCCATCATTGCCTGTTTCCAATAGTCGCCCTTGATGGCATAGACCATCATCCAGACCGAGAGGATAAGGAAGAGCAGGGGCGTGAACGGATACCCCCAGGTCCGGAACGGTCGCTCCATCCCGGGCCGGCGAAATCGCAGGACGAAGACGCACGAGACCGCCAGGGCGGTGGTGAGCGTCAGGGTGAAACCCGCATAGAGCATGATCTGGTCGAGCGTGCCGGAGAGAATGATGATGGTGGTGACGATGCCCTGAAGGATAAGGGCCGCCCGCGGCGCGCCGGAGCGTTCATCAGCCTTGGCGAGCAGGCCGAAGGCCTTGACATCGCTGCCGAAGGCGTAGTACACACGCGGCCCGGCAATGGTCATCGCCGAGGCTGAAGCAAGTATTGACACACACAGAACCACACTGACCAGCGATGCGCCTGATTCGCCGAACAGGGCCCGCCCCGCGATGAGCCCGATCTCCTTGTGTCCCGACAGTTCCTCGACTGACGCCCCCAGCAGATAAAAAACATTCATCCCCAGATAGAGAACGACCACGATCCCCGTGCCGATCAGCAGCGAGCGGGGCAGGTCGCGCTGGGGGTCGTTCATCTCGCCGGCAATGTACGCCGAGGCGTTCCACCCGGAGTAGCAGAACATGACGAAAATCAAAGAGGTGGCAGACGCGCGGATGAGGCTGAAGGGGGAGAGGGAGGGATAGGAAGAAGAA
>JADFSH010000067.1 GCA_022560875.1 Planctomycetota bacterium
GATCGTTCTTCGGATTGAGGCGGTTGCTGTCACAGGGATGCTCTTAGGTCGAGACGCAAGGTGGGTATCGGATTCCGTTATGAGCTCGAAATAGCGGATCTTGGTCGATCCGCCCTAGATCCTGCCGCCAAGACCACCACTACTCCGATGATGAAACTGAAGAGTGCACCGGCTAGAACTAGCTGCCACCTATTCCAGATCACGGGCGATTTCGGCACACTCGCCGAACGCAGTAACTCGTAGGAGATTATCGGGGGGATACCTCTGCTAAGCGAGACCTCAGTGCGTAGGGCGCCGTCAAGCGCCAGATCATCCAATTCGAGTGGCTTAGTCTGACAACTCCAGGTGGACGAGCCATTGTCCTCAATCACTACGCACTCGACGTCGAAAGGTCCCGCCATCAGTGCCGCTGCGCGCCAGGCGTGATCCATCGCCAATGTGCGATTCTGCGTCATTCTCTGCTGGAATTCTTCAAGCTCCTGTTGCCGTTGTTTTATGTGTCTCACAAGCTGCTCTAATTTGATATCTCCCGACTCGGCCTGCGCCTTCCATTCAGCCAGGCGCTCCTCAAATAGGTCATGAACTTGCTGCCATGCTTCAGCGACCTTGATTGGGTATTCCAGCGTGAGATGATCAATCTCACGCAGGATCCGCGTCGAGGCGATTCGATACTCATCGAGAATTGCCTTCTCTGCTTCGCTTTGGGATTCCCGTGATGGCATAGCGGCGAGAAGCAACTGAAGATCGACTCCTGCCGGAGGCACTACATAAAGGGGATAATACACCACTTGACGCAGCCGGTTGTTTTCTCGCGATTGTTGAACGCCCGGAATCAAATGGGCCTGGTCCGGAGTGAGGATCTCCTGGAGCCGGGTAAAGAACAAGGCATCAAGAGCCTCCGCCCGAACACGATATCGTTGATACTCGGATACCCTGTCCGCCGTCGGCGTCTCTATATCGGAAGGGCGAAGCCACATCGTACCCGGCACATGATCACCCGCCATCCAATTGGCATATGCTTCGGTGTACTCCCGGTGGAATTCCACGATGGCTAATTGCTGTTCGCGTGAGCAATTGAGTTCCTTGAAATACAACTCGACTTCATCCCCCGAGATGGGTTGCGGCATTCGAAGGATGTTTTGCTGCGCTTGCGCACTCGTCGCCGAAAAAGCGAGAAGAATGACTACCCTGACAAAGAGCGAAAATGGAAGTGAAGCAATGGCTCGAATTGGATGCATAAAATATCTTATCCACATTTGGACGCGGGTTCTTGACACACACTACGCTCCGCGGCAGGGCTGTTTTGTGCCATCATCCTGATGATCGGAGAAAAATGATGTATCCATCGAGCAGAAAGTGTTGGAGACTGATTGTGTGAGCCCTGCTATTCACAGGAGGATTCACCCAAGTAGGCAATGCTCAAGATGGGGAGGGGGGAGAGGATCCGGTACCATGCTTACAGTCTTGCTTTGATCAGGAACAACTGTGGTTTCAAGAGAGTTCTGTTTGCCTACAAGAGTGGGGTGACGCGAGGACTGCCGCACGTGAAGCCTATGATTTAGCAGTCGCTGAATACATTGTTAGTCTAGTACAAATCGAACTGGAACTTCAAAACACTCTTGCGAACTGCACCACCTCTGCATGTGTGACGACGGCATATGCAACATATTTTGCGGCAATTCAAGCTGCAGAAGAATTACTCGCCTTGAAGGCAGCTATTAGAGATCAACAATTATTAATAGCACGTCTTGAATACGATATTTGTATGATTGCTGCAGAATTAAAATTTGAAACGTGCTACCCCGGTGGATGTCCTAGAGCAAATTAAAAACTGGTGCTTCAGGAATTTGTATGGGTTGACGGTTCAGTATGCTTTCAATCCGGTCGGGCTCCAGCGGGCTTGGAGCCCATCAACGACAGCATCCACCAGCCGAATCCACCCCCACGATTTCCTGAAGAACCAAAAAAACCAACTGACCTCGAAGGTCATGGACCGGGATGGCTCCCGCCCATCAATCTGTTCTTAGGCGGCGGCGGCGTAGGCGTAGCTTCGCATGGCCCGATCAGAGGCTCGATTGAGCCGGTGAATGAGGGAGTGAAAATCAATTCGCTTTTTCGCGGCGGTGAGTTCTCCCAATTGCCAGTGAATAATGAAGGCATCGATCGGATCAATGGTGTCCATCGATTCGGGCGTGATTTGCCTTCCCAACTCAATGAGTCCTCGCTCCGTCGCGAAGCTGACCCGGGATATCAGTGATGCTTGCTCGGGCGTGCGGGGCGGGTCTGCCTGATGACCCCATTTCAACAGACTTCCGAGTACCACGGCCTTGGCGGATAACGATCCATTCGGGGAAAGTGAATCCTGACCTGCGACCGCCCGGGCAGAGATTCGCCGAGAAGAGGGACTGATAATCACTTGATTATCACCTTCCCCGTTTGATGTTGTGAGAGCCAGGAGCATCCGGATCAGTTGACCTGCCAACGGCAGAGGCCCATACGCCAGCTCCAGGACTCGCTGGAGGGCGAGACCCAGGGCGGCTGGTGAGACCGCCCTGGGCTCAAGGAGCCTCTCAATCGCACGGGGGCTTTCACAACGCCCGTTGGCGAGAATACGCTGAACCAGACGCGGATAGGCCTTCGATTCCACCATTCTTTCGATGTGTCTCAAGCTGAGCATAGTCATGTGCCTCCGACAGCCATAACGTTTGTTCGGTATATGATTGGGTATGAAACGGCGGCGGTCAAGAGAAATGTTAGGGATTTGTTCGATTTCCCCGAATCGGCAATCTTTGGATGACGGAAGAGACAAAGGGATTTCCCGAATAATCTGTCGGGTCGGTTTTACCGATTTGCGGCCCCATCCGGTCGCAATGGATACCCTATCGAGCTATCTCACAGAGAGGTCTACAGATGAGCCAGTTCACATACGAACCGTTACCGGCTGAGCAATCCAACGGTCTCGCCATCGCAGGATTCGTCTGTTCTCTGCTCGGGCTTTTCACCGGCTTCCTCCTTTCGCCGATCGGGCTCATCCTGAGCCTGGTGGCTTTAGGCCGCCCCGGAGGGAGGGGCTTTGCCGTCGCGGGAGTGGTCATCGGACTGCTCGGGAGCTGCGGCGCAATCGTCGCGGTTTTATTGGTTGTTCTTCTGGGAGCAGGAGCCGTGCTTGCGGCCGTCGGTCTGGGAATCGCCATGATTGCCCTGGCCGAGCCGGAGAAAGTCGAACTGACCAGCGACATGTTCAACATCGCCATTGCCGCCAAACTGTACGAGGATGAGCAGGGGGTTCTCCCCGCCGATCTGGGCCTTCTCAAGATGAGGGAATCGGTGCGAAGCGATCCCTGGGGCAATCCCTATGAATATCACTTCATCGATCAGGATCCCGGTTTCGAGATCATCAGTTGGGGTAAAGACGGTGAGTCAGGTACGGAAGATGACGTTTACCTGACCAAACTCGGTGAAACGTGGGAAGCGACCGGAAACATCGTGTTCGAATTCGAGGAGAAAGACGATAGCGGAACCGTCACGTTCAAGATCGGCGATCGGACCATCACCGTCCATGGCGATGAGAAAGGGGGCCGGGTCACCATTGACCTTGGCGATCGCATCATCGAGTTGACCGGCGATGAAGAGGGCGGCCACATCAGTGTCAGCAGGCCTGATGACGATGTCAATGCTGACGAGCCGCCCACCGAAGAGGCCCCCCCGGACGCCCCCCCGGATGATGACAAGACCAAGGGGTCTGGAAACGAGGGTGAGACTGCTCCTGACGATTGATCGTACACGCCATTCTGGCAGTATTTATCCGGACGAAAGCCGAAAAAGACCGATGAAACCGCTCTGGCGACTATGTCAGGGGGGTTTTCTCTGGCACTCAGCTTGCCATTGTATGAATGACGCTACGTACGAAACCGTCGGCGTCATTCATGTACAGTGTTTCGGAGGAAAGGGTTTACATCATGTCGAAGATTATCGGAATTGACCTTGGCACGACCAACTCCTGTGTCGCCATCATGGAGGGGAACCGGCCCAAGGTACTTATCAACTCAACCGGCAATCGCACCACGCCCTCTGTCGTCGGATTCACCGACAAGGGTGAGCGTCTTGTCGGTCAACCGGCCCGTCACCAACAGGTGACGAATCCCAAGAACACCGTTTACTCGATCAAGCGGTTCATGGGCCGACGCCACAACGAAGTCGAGGCCGAGGAAAAAATTGTTCCATTCCAGGTCACCGGCAAAGCGGAGGAACTGGTCAAAGTCAAGGTGCGTGATAAGGAATACACACCCCAGGAAGTGTCGGCGATGGTGCTGGGGGAGTTGAAGAAGACTGCCGAGGACTACCTGGGTGAATCCGTCGATCGGGCGGTCATCACCGTGCCCGCGTATTTCAATGACGCCCAGCGCCAGGCGACGAAGGATGCCGGTGAGGTTGCCGGACTGACCGTCGAACGGATCATCAATGAGCCGACCGCTGCCGCCCTCGCCTACGGCCTGGAAAAGAAAAAGAACGCCAAGATCGCGGTGTTCGACTTTGGGGGAGGCACCTTCGATATCTCCATCCTCGACATCGGTGATGGTGTCTTCGAAGTGCTTTCGACCAGCGGCGATACGCATCTTGGGGGCGATGACATCGACCAGAAGATCATCGATTACGTTGCCGAGGAATTTCGCAAGCTGGAAAGCATTGACATCCGCAACGATCCGATGGCCCTGCAGAGACTCAAAGAAGCGGCGGAGAAGGCCAAGTGTGAACTCAGTCAGCAACTCGAAACGTCGGTGAATCTTCCGTTCATCACGGCCGACCAGAGCGGTCCCAAGCACCTTCAGGTTACGGTGACTCGCGCCACCTTTGAATCCATATGTGAGGATCTCTTCGATCGTCTTCGCAAACCGTGTGAAACCGCGATAAGCGATGCGAAAATCGATCCCAGCGAAATCAGCGATGTCGTCATGGTCGGCGGCTCCACCCGTATCCCCAAGGTGCAGGAAATCGCCAAGGAGGTCTTCAAGACCGACGAGCTGGATAAATCCATCAATCCCGACGAGGTCGTCGCCATTGGTGCCGCAATTCAGGGCGGCGTTCTGCAGGGTGATGTCAAGGACGTACTTCTGCTCGACGTGACTCCCTTGAGTCTCGGGGTGGAGACTTTTGGCGGCGTGATGACCAAGCTCATCGAGAAGAACACCACCGTTCCCACCAGTAAGAAGGAGATCTTCTCCACCGCCTCCGACAGCCAGACCTCCGTGACCATCCATGTCCTTCAGGGCGAGCGGGAATTCGCCAAGGACAATCGTACGTTGGGACGGTTTGACCTGACGGACATCCCCCCCGCGCCGCGTGGCATGCCGCAGATCGAAGTTGAATTCGCCATTGACGCCAACGGCATCCTCAACGTCGCCGCGACCGACAAGGGAACGGGCAAGAGCCAGGACATCGAAATCACCGGCTCCTCCGGCCTCAGTGAGGAGGAGATCGAGAAGATGAAAAAGGATGCTGAGCAGCACGCTTCAGAGGACGAGGCGCGACGAGCGGTTGTCGACACAAAGAATGAAGCCGAATCGATTGTCTATGCCACCAAAAAATCGCTTGAGGAGTACGGTGAAAAAGTCGGCACAGAAGACAGAAGCAACATTGAGTCGGCGATCTCCAATCTCGAGGATAAGCTCAAGGGTGACGACATTGACGCGATCAAGTCAGCGATGACTCAGCTCAATGATGCATCACTTGAACTTGGCAAGGCGGTGTATGAAGCCACGAAAGCATCAGGCGCCGGTAAAGATGACTCGTCAAAATCCGATGGCGATGAGGATGTGATCGACGCCGAGTATGAAGTCAAGGACGACAAGTAATCATTGACCCGGCGACGGTCTGAAATCAATGCTACAAAGCCCGCAGCACATCACCGCGGGCTTTTTTTCTGTCACTCCGGATCGGATTCGGGTAGTTCATCCAGCTTGCGCAGTTCCGCGACGGCGCTGTGGTATTCGTAGAACGTGTATATGTTCGTTTCCAGACAGCGCTGAAAGAAGGCGATCGCCCCTGCTCGGTCGCCCCCGATGAGACGCAGCGAACCCGCGTAGAAGTTGCCTTCCATCACCAGTTCGGGGTCGGGGGGATTGCCGGTTTCATTGACCCTCTCGAACAGTTCATCTTCGGTCATTTCCCCCAGCAAAAATGCCCCGATCGAACCGGGCCAGTCAGCGTTTCTCGCCGGACGGCGGCTTGCCTGATGAATCTCAAGCGTGGTTCGGGCGGATTCTTCGTCGCCCACCCGCAGGTACATCAGAAAAAGGAAAAAGTGCGGGTAATCAGTACGCTGCTGATCGTTCTTTATAGCTTCCTGCAGGTCCTCAATCGCACCCTCATAGTCACCCAGAAAATACTTCGTCACCCCCCGCCCGTAATATCCATGCAGGTTGTAGGGATCATTTTCAATAGCGCGGTTGAAAGGCTCGAGGGCATCCTCGTATTTTTCCAAACCCCAGTAGGCCCATCCAAGGCGACGATTCGTGACGCTGCTGGCAGGGACTTGAGCGAGTGATAGCAGAGCATGCTCTACCGATGACTGGTACTTCCCCTGAGTCAGATGAATGTTTGCGATTATCTGGTGCGTAGCCCGGTGCTCCGGTTTCAATACGAGCAGTCGATCAAGATCCTTCAGCGCGTTGTCATATTCCTCGACGCCGCGATACGCCCGGGCGCGAAGGAGCAGGGCTGCTGAATCATCCGGATTGGCAATCAAGGCTTCGCGCAGATCGTTGATAGCGCCGTAGAAATCCTGCATATTGAGCAGAGCCTCACCTCGACCGCGGTAAGCCTCCGACAGGTCCGGATCGATCTGGATCGCAGCGGAGAATTCCCCTACCGCCGGCATGAAGGAACCCGCATTTGCCAGCTTGCGTGCTGATTTCAGGTGCTCCTCTGCCTGGACCAGGGGATCCACCGGCGTGTATTTCACATACAGGTAGCCGCTCCCTCCGACCAGAATTCCCACAAAGACGACGGCAAACGCAATCGCCCCGATAGATTCGCCTTTTGCCATGCCATGTCCCTTTTCTCATTCGTTCGACGTGGAGGAGCACCATAGAGTAGGATATGAGTACCCGGAAAGTAAGGATTGCATACATGACGTCATCACCTACCCTGACAAAGCCGAAATCCGAGCCGATCGACTCCGCCATTGTTGAATCATCGGCCGCACTGGATGAAAAAACCCTCTCGACCTTTCGCGAAGATTTCTCGGCCAACTCATCATACCGGATGGCGAGAAATGCCGTGACCCAGGTGAAAGTGGATGATGTGGCCCTCAATCGGGGGATCATCACCGCCACGGATCACACCTTTTCTCACAAGCTCGACGACTGGCAGGTCACGAACCAGAAAAAGTCGGGTCGTTGCTGGATGTTCGCGGCGTTGAATCTTTTTCGCGTGGGGGCGATGAAGAAGATGAATCTCAAGGAGTTCGAGTTCAGTCAGAACTACACGCTGTTCTGGGACAAGCTCGAACGGGCGAACTATTTTCTTGAGGCGATCATCGGAACCGCCAGGCAACCCGTCGATGACCGCACCGTCGCCTTCCTCCTCGGTTGCCCGCTTGACGATGGTGGTCAGTGGAACATGTTTGTCAACCTCGTGAAGAAGCACGGACTCGTCCCGAAGGCGGTCATGCCCGAAACCGAAAGCTCCTCAAATACGCAGCGTATGAACGGCATCCTGAAGAACAAGCTGCGCGAGGGAGCCATGACGCTGCGCGAACTCCGGTCCCACGGCGCGCCCATGGAGGCCGCTCAGGCCGTCAAGCACGAGATTCTGCAGGTCATCCATCGCATGCTCTGCATCCATCTCGGCGAGCCGCCGGCAAGCTTTGACTGGCAATGGAATGACAAGGATGACAAATTTCACCGTGATGGCGAAATAACCCCACAGGAATTCGCCCGGAAATACATCGAGCTTCCCATCGACGAATACGTCTGCCTGGTCAACGACCCCCGCAAGGAGCATCCCTACAACCAGACCTACACCGTCGAGCATCTCGGCAACGTGGTGGGGGGGGAGCGCGTCATCTATCTGAATGTCGAGAGCAGGGTGATGAAGAATATCGCCGCCAGGACCATCATGGATGGCGAGCCGGTGTGGTTCGGCTGCGATGTCGGCAAGATGATGCGCCGGGATCTCGGCATCTGGGACAAGGATCTCTTCGACTACCCGACCCTCTACGACACCGAGTTCACCATGACCAAGGAGGACCGGCTGAATCATCACGATACGTTCATGACCCATGCCATGCTGTTTACCGGGGTGGACATGGTTCAGGACAACCCCCGACGATGGCGGGTCGAGAACAGCTGGGGCGATGAGGACACCGGACGCAAGGGCTTTTTCGTGATGAACGATTCGTGGTTCGACGAGTACATGTTCGAGATCGCGGCGAGAAAAAGCGCCCTGCCTGCGGAATTGATCAAGGCCCTGGATACCGAGCCCATGGTCCTGCCTCCCTGGGATCCGATGGGGGCCCTGGCTCGTTGAAAATATAGCCACGAGCCATGCCCTGAACCCGGATCGAATGTTCAGCTCAGTAAAAAGCCCCCTTTCTCAGGGGGCTTCTCAATTCAGATTGGAGGATGTGTCAGCGCGGCATCACGATCCGCCTTCGATCTCCCGGATCAGCCGTTCAAACTCCGCATTGGCGTTCCTGGAGGTGATGGTGCGCCGGATCTCATCATCGAACTTGTGTCGTGATTGGAAATTGTGGGCGGGCTTTTTTGATAAGGGTTTGCGATATCTCGATTTCGGGTTCCGGCGGCCCTGCTTGAGGTCATTGTTACGCGTTTCAAGATGCCGATTTCCGGAAAGGCTTCGACGATCTCGCATTGACGATGGATCTCGCCGGGTCTGATCTCGATGAGACTCCACATTTTCCCCACGCCTTCCATGCTGATTCTGTCGCGCATCGTAAGACGCATCGCGATTATTACGCTGTCGATGTTGACGCTCCCCCCGGTCCCCCCGGTCCCCTCGGTTTCGCTTCACCGCCTTGTGATGCTTCTCCTGCTTTTCCTGACGGGCTTCCTGATGCCGGGCGCGGCGCTGCTGAGCGGCGTCTCGATGGTTCTCCCGTCGCTGAATACCCGCTTGCCGGTGATCGTCACGACGTTCCGCGGCATTTTGACGGTGATTATCACGGTGATCCGTAGCGGCCTGGCGGTGATTGTCACGTTTGTCCGAGGCTGCTTGCCGGTGATTATCACGACGCTCCGCGGCGGCCTGCCGGTGATTTTTCACGAAAGTATCCCGCAACTCGTGGCGATCCTGAGGTCTCTCGATTACGCCGTGCCGGACATTTTCAGCACGTTTGGATTTCAGGCGATCGTGCAACTGACCCTGCGCTTCCGGAGGCCGGTGGCCCTGACGTGTAGCAACATGACGACTGCGCTTTGACTCAAGCTTGTCATAGAGTTGATCAAGCCGCTCAAGACGTTCCTTGTTGTTGTTCTCCTGGGCAATCTGTTGCAAGCGCCGCAGCCTGGCCAGTCGGTGTTGATACTTGTACTCGTATTGCCCTGCCTGATTCACGGCCGCTCGCGCAGACATTGATTTCGCCTCTGGGGAACTTAGATATTCCCGTTCCTGGGCGCGGGCTCCAGTGGTGATGGTAGAACTGATGAGAACGGTGAGTGCCAGCAGTGAATATCGGACGAAGCGCATGATGCAATTCCCTCCCAGTGAAAGCTAAGGGTCGCCCAACGATTGGTGCGACCGTGAGTATTCAGCTTGCTATATGAATGGATAGCGGGCCAACCGACAGGGAGTCGATTGCAACTTTGCTGCGACCGAACGATCATGACCCTTGTCTATTCACTAACCCGCTCAGGAGGAAAGGTCGAAGAGGTTATCGGCCCGGAACGTGCTCGATACCGATATCACCCGCCAGATGAGTGATAATAAGGATGGTATTATCAGAGAAGGATATCGATTATCCCGAGCGCGCCCAACCCACAGCTGATGATGCCGTTCACCGTAAAAAATGCCAGTGCGTTTTTTTTCGTACCCCATCGGGAAACGGTTGCGTGCTCAAAAATGAGCAGGCCGGCGATGCAACATACACCCATGAGAAACGTGAGTCCGAATCGGTCATCAATCCACCAGGCCGCGAACAGGCACGCCGCCGCGATCATATGAAGCAGACGGCTGATCCACATCCCCCCGGAAATTCCGAAGCGACGGGGAATGCTGTGAAGCCCCTGCTTGATGTCCGTTTCGAGATCCTGCAATGCGTAAATGATGTCGAATCCCGCCACCCAACACATGACCATCCCCGCCAGCAGCCAGAGGGCGGGCTGCTGCATCACGGACTCAGGCTGGATCGCGAGTGCCGCCGCGAGGGGGCTGAGGGCGAGGCTTGATCCGAGATAGAGGTGGCAGAGGGCGGTGAAGCGTTTCAGCAGGGGATAGACGCTGATCCAGCCCAGCACGGGCAGACCGAGGATGGCCGGCCACCAGTTGGAATAGATGAACCCGAATGCGGAGCAGACGAGCATAAAGAGGATCGTCGAGAGCAGTAATGCCACCAAAGCCATCCGGGGGGAGAGTTTTCCACTGGGCAGGGCGCGGCCGGCCGTACGCGGGTTGTGCCGGTCGATCTCCCGATCCAGCAGACGATTGGCGAGCATCGCCACGGTGCGGGCGCAGACCATCGCGAGAACAATGAGCACGAGCTGGCCCCCGAAGTGCGACCAGTCAATACCTGCTTCGCCCGGTCGGTTTCCAGGGGCGGCGAGAAACGCCGCCAGCAATGCAAAGGGCAGCGCAAAGATGCTGTGGGCGATCTTGATGTCCGCCGCGATGAGGAGAAAAGTATCAATTGGAGAAGTGTCTGTCCTCGACATGCTGGGCCAGTGTAATGGCAAGTGTCGAGAATTGGTGAGTTGGAAGCAGGGGTTGGATGGCCTCAATCTCGAATCCGTCGTCCCCACAACCGGTTTAAGGGACTGAACATCGCCCCGCCGATGTTGGCAAGATTCAAATCCGGCCAGGGCATGGGGCGGCCCCCCGGCAGGAATGATTGAAACAACCTGATGATCATCCGAAACGGCATCAGCAGTCGCCGACCGATGCTTGGCGTGGGTTGCAGTTGATTCTGCATAAACAGCAATGCCGTGACATCATCCTCGGTGAGATTACCCGGGGCCAATGCGCTCAAGGCACTGAGAAGATCCCGAATGAGTGATTCCGGCCTGGTGATCTTCAGATGATTGAGGATTCTCACCAGTCCGTCACTGCCCAGAAATTCGCCGTCCTCGCCCCGGCACTCAATGAGCGAGTCGGTGTAACACAGCACCATGTCGCCGGGTAGGAGGTGGAGAAAACGCTGGTCGTAGTCGGAGATGTCGAGAATGCCCAGGGGGACGTTCGCCGGTCCCCGGACGCCAGAGGCTTGCCGTTGAAAATATGACCACTCCCCGGTGTCGGCGCGAAAGAGCATGGCGGGAGGATGCCCCGCATTGGTCAAGGTCAGAGTGCTGGTGGGCGAGAAATAGGTCGCGGCAATCGCGGTGGCGAAACGACCATCCTTGGATAGCGAAATGAACTCATGGTTCATCGCCTGAATAAAGTGCGACTGGTCAAGCTGATTGACGAACCGCCGCATGAGCGAACGGAGTGCGATGGCGGTTTCCGCGACTTCGGTGCCGTGCCCGCTGACATCCGCCACCAGCAGACGCGTGATGCGTCCCGTGGCGCAGCTGGAGACGAAATACACATCGCCGCCTCGGCTGGCATTTTCAAAAGGCTCGCAATACACCCAGGCATCGAGGCCCGGCATGACCACATCGCGGTTCACCGGCTCGTTGCCTCCCCAGACCTCCATGCATTGCATGACGGAGCCTGGTTCATCAGGAGTTGGCGGGGAGGTAGGCATGGCGTTTCGATAGCGATGAGAAGTCATTGACATCTCGGTCGGCATTATGAGTGCTGTCAAAAAATCCTGGGCGGGATTCAACCGTTTAATCAGGTGGAAGCGTCCTTTATTCCCGGAAAATCCTCGTTGGATATTTCCAAAGCTGTACTTACCGGCGACAGCCGCTTGAGTTCTTCAAAGAAGTTCAGCGTGAGGTTGATCTCCGTGCGGCGCTTTCCGTGGATTCTCGCTACCGGCCCGTCGATGGGCGCGAATGTGCACCTGGAGTTCGCCGGATTCGTCAGACTGCCGGTCGCGGTATACTAGGAGAGGAGTTATTGTTGTACCGATGACGATGGAGAATGACCGTCAGATGCGTCGTTTCGGGTTTTCCTTACGGATATCGTCCCGGTCCTCCAGGCGGCTCGCTACGAGTGTGATGTACCCCGTTGTTCGTGGGCTCTTCATCCTGTTAGCGGGATCGGCGTTCTCCTGCGAGTCTACGATCGCAGTCAACACAGAAACACCGGCGGATCCAGCCCCGGTCCGGTCCGAGACCGACCCATTCCAAGGGCAGAAGGCAGACGATAACGCACGAGATCTAAAACCCGCCGTACATATATCTACCGGTGCTCTCTATGACCGCGGGAAGCAGGCCTTATCAAGAAGCGAGTTCGGGAAGGCTATCGAATTGCTGCGCGAGGTTGCTGTCACTCGACCAGATGATGTGGAACTGCACTATTGGTTAGGTGTAGCCTACTGGAATCGCGAGCAGGGTGAGCAAGCGATCCAGGCGTATCGACGAGCCATCAGCCTCGATCCGGATGTCGATTCTGAATGGTCGCTGTTTGCCTTGGAGAACCTGGCCGAGGTCTACACCCGCACCGACCACGCAAGAGAAGCCCGGGACACCTATCGGCAGTCACTCTTGCTCGAAACGAGGGAGGAGTGGATCACGAAGATTCACAACCAGATCGCTGAACTTGATCTGGGGTTGGGTGAGTTCGTACCCAACCGCGACGCCGTTTACAACGAGCGTGGCGAAATCATTGGCGGCGTTGGACCCGGGCTGATGCACACCAACCGGAATTTCGAGATTGCGAGGCAGACTAACGATCCCGTCAAAGAGGAGAAGTATTACCGTCTGGCCATCGAAACCGAGCCGCAGATGTACCAGCCTTACTTCAATCTTGGACTTGCACTTGTCCACCAGGGGCGGTTCGATGATGCCCTCCGATGGCTTGTCGCATCCGATGAGGTCTGGAAGCGCGATTCAATCGCTAATCCACGCCAGACTGATAAGGCGGATGCCCAGGCGTTTCTCGCCTTGTGCTACGTTGAGTTGGGTGATCTCGATCGGGCGGTCGAGCACTCACGCCGCGCTCTGGCAACGGGTGAGTCGAACTACTGGGCGACCCTTTATTCGCTGCGTTTGAAGATCGAAAGGGGACAGGTGGATGAGGTCTTGTCCCAACTCGAGCAACTAGCCGGGGCGAATCCCGAACACGCGGAGACACTGTACACCCTCTCGCTTGCGTATGAGACGTCTGGACGACTCGTGGATGCGAAGCGCATGTTGCGTAGGGCAGTTGACGCTATCCCGGAGAATCATCCGTGGATGGACCGTCTCCGGCGCGAATGGCATCAGTTGCTGCTGGATGCAGATGTATCACAGACGCCTTAGCCTTGGCTTGCGTGCGCAGGTTCTTGAGGAGCCCATCACAAAAAAAGAATCCCCGACATTGTCAGAGGTCGGGGATTCTCATTATGAGGCTTGTTATTCAATGGCTTTGTGAATATGTGCGGTAGGGTACCGTCAATGACCACTATGCTTCTGAAGATCAGGGCCCACAGGGATTACACGGATTCTTGGCTTTCCCACCACAGGGATTGCACGGATCGCACGGATTACACGGGTTCCCGGCGGTCGGCTTCATGTCGCTGGCGAACGCCTTGACCTCGATGGTGACCGTCTTGCCGACTTTGACGCCGATGATATCAGATCCTGTCGGGTCGGTGATCCCGAAATCCGCGAGAGCCAACTCGAACGTGGCCCGCACGCCCAGCAGATTACCCGGTTTCTTCTTCCGGGTTTTATCGCTCTCCTGAAGATAGGTGATCCGTGCCGGAACCCGAAGCTGTTTCGTATTGCCGTTGACTGTGAACGGCCCGACCAACATCATCTTGTAGGTCATTGAGCCGGCTGCTCGCTTCGTCAGATAGACGTTCTCGACGGACTCAATGACAAAGGTGATATTCGGGTTGCTGGCGGCGTTCAGCCACATCTCACTTTGCAGGTGTTCGTTGCGAAGCGGAATCCCGGTATTGAGGCTCTTGACCGGCACGGTGAAGAACCCGCGAATGCCGTCCTTCGGACGATCGGGATTGAATGCGAAATATCCGCTGATCTCATTGGTCGTACCGACGATGTCCTCAAGCGGCGCCTCGCTCAGGAAGGTCACCTGGTCCCGCCGCATCGAATCAGCGACGAAGAAGACAGTGCCAAACTTGGCATGGCAGGGATTAACCGACACGAGTTTCGGCGCGGCCATCTTGCCGCCGCACGGATTACAGGGATCGCACGGGTTGCATGCGTTCTTTTTCCCCCCGCATGGATTGCACGGGTTGCATGGATTGGCCTGTCCCCAGGCGGGCACGCTGGTGAGCGCCAGGATGGCGATCAGCCCGAAAATGTTGCGTTTGATCATGTTCTGCTCCTTGATGTAAATCGCAAATGGAAATGTCAGGTTGCTGCAGATCAGCTCGATGATGCACTGCCTTCCCATGGGAGAGGCCGCGCGCGTTCAGGCTGAACTTCCTCGAATTTGACGAGATGCTTGCCGACGTACGATCGCAATGACCCCCACGACAAGCCAGACGGGAATGACGACCGAAGAAACCGACAGAGCGTGTTTGTCCATGATGCTCTGCGGCGTGGGCAAGAATCCGAAGTAGAAGACATCCCTGGTTACGACCTGAGTGATCGTTTCGTCTTCGTCGTAGAACCCAGCCTCGGCAAAGGGATCATCCGCATCGATCGGGGTCTCCTCTTGCACGACATCTTCGAACTTCGTGTAGGGGTGAACGCCGGTCGCCAGCCATAAGCCAATGGCGATGATGGTTATGACTCCGGCGATGGCAATGAGGGGCTTCATCTTTCGTCTCTTTGGCGTTTCGCTCCAGCGAACAAGTACAACTTGGCTACGACGAAGATTGGAGCATGAGAGCGGTGATGAATGCAAAACGACCGCGCATAACCACATCCAACCCTGCCGTCAACGACAATTGATTTCTTTCCCGGCGATTCAACGACTTAGGACGCCGAGGAACTGAATTTCACACACTGTCAACTTACGCATGCCCAAGGCTATTTCATAAATCCTCACGAAAAGGGCATGCAGGCGGTGGAGAATCTTCGTGAATTGTGAGATTGTGTGTTGTACATGGCTTGGATCCTGCTCTTCGGCTCAGTCCGGAGGCAGAACCCAGATCGCCATGTTGCGGTTGAGTTCGGGGTCACTGGTGAGATCAACCACGCCCATATCCCCGTATCCGATCGGTGGACGCCATTTCAAGCACATCCAGGGCTATGGCGGCGTTTTTTATCCTTACAACTCTCTGAAATCTGCGGATGCCATGGCACGTCACTCCCCCGGGGCCAGCCGCTTGAGTTCCTCGAAGAAGTTCAGCGTGATCTTGATCTCCGTGCTCTCCCCTTTGCTCTTGCCGGTGACGATCATCAGGAAATGCTCGCCGTCCGGATATATGTCGAATGAGTCAAAGGGTGAGTCATACGTAAAGAGCCGGGTGATTTCACCGACCCGCAGGACCGGGGTTTGATCCGGCTCGTCGCTGACGGTTATTTTTGCGGAATTGATTATGGTGCCATTGGAAGTGAATGAAAGGCTTGAGCCGTTCGGAGACCAGACCGGGCCCATCCCGTTGTCCCGCGATACCTGCACCCGCGCCCCGCGTCCGTCAATGGGACGAATATAGACCTGGCGAATGCCGGATTCATCGGAAGTGTAGGCGAGCCATTTGCCATCAGGCGACGGAGCCGCATGGAGTTCATCGGCGGGCGATGTGATCAATGGTGTAAGCTTCCAATCACCGTTCCTGGTCAGGGTATAGATATCCTGCGGCAGGAAATCTTTGCCCCGGAATGGCTCGGCTGAAATCGAGAGAAACATCGTCTGCCCGTCCAGGCTGAAGTCGTTGAGTTCGATCCGTGACTGATCGAACGAGCGGGTCGTGTCGAGGGTGAGTTTTTCCGGTTCGCCCGCGCCATCCACACGTCGTCGATAGAGGCCGTCGAATATAATTCGACCCGAGATCCATTGGGTGTAATACAACCACCGGCCATCGGCAGAAAAGAGCGGACTGTGCTGATTGCCTTCTTCAGGAGTCAGCAGCGTGAGCAGATCACGCTCGAAGTCCAGCAGCCAGATGCTGGACTCGATGACGGCGTCCTCGGTTATGACCACCGTTGCTTTCTTCCCGTCCGGGGCGAGACTGAACTGAACGAAGGGTTGAGTGTGGCTGGTGACCTGTTGCGCGACACCGTCGAGGTCGATCCGGGACAGGGTAAGGCCGGGAACTTCTGTATCGGTGATGGCGATCAGCGTCCCGTCATCGGCGATCGCAAAATCAGAAGCACCGACGAAGCTCATTTCTTTCAGGTCCGTTCGGATGGGCGTCGGCAACCCCTTCAGTTCGAGAGTGCTCGCGTCGAACGGCACCGCCATGAGCGTGGTGTCATGCACATACAGGAGATGCCCTGATTTTGCGTACCGGGGATAGGTCCCATTCTCGACGAGCGTCGTAACCTCATTCGTGGACATGTCGTAAGCGATGATCGAAGGCTCCGCATTACTGGTGCGGACATAGAATGCGAACAGGACCACCTTGTCGCCGGGAAGGACTTCCGGCCAACCCAGAACGTAGTGCTCAGGCAGCGCGTTGTCGGGGATGAACTGCTCGGGCTCGCCTCCCGCAGCGGGCACGATCCAGGATTTTCCATCGTCGAAAGTGCAGAATACAAACCGATCGTCGCCCAGACTGGCGTGGCCGGGGGTGCGGACTGCTTCGCAAATGATCATGCTCGTCCCGCCCCGGATCGGAATTCTGTGGAACGCGCTACCCGTCGAGAAAGTGAGCCATTGCCCGTCGGAGGAGAAGCGGGGCTGGCGGGCGCCGATTGTGCCGCTCACGGGAATCGCCTCGTCGCTGTCGCGACGACGGAGATAAATCTGGTTCTGATCGTTCTCATTGCGTCCGGCAAAGGCGATCGTTGTGCCGTCGGGGGAAATCGCCAGGGCGGGAAGGAAGGAGGAGAAATCCGCGGGGCGATGGGGGATGTTGATCGAATAATGCTCGACAATCGGCTCCGGCGACTTGTCGAACACCGACATCACGCCCACCGTGAGCAGGACCGACAGGGTGATCAATAAAACGACCGCCCCCGCCATCCGCCCCGCAGGAATGCCGCCCCGGGTATCCGCCGCCTTGAGCGCGCCGGCGGCAAGCGACAACGACGACCCGGAAGGATCGGCGATCGCTTCATCAA
>JADFSH010000208.1 GCA_022560875.1 Planctomycetota bacterium
GCCAGCAGATTGTCCCCCTCTATGATCAGGTTCCCATCCAGCGATGGCTCCTCGCCCTTGCCCAGACACGACAGTTTCCTGTCGAACTCAAGCGTGTGATGGGGGACCGTGTAGTGGTGGTTCTCCACCGCGGTCTTGCCTTTGAATTGCAGTACGTGCATCAGGTCCACCCCATGAGAATCATCTCTTCACCGCCATGAATGATCGGCATTTGTTCGGGTATTCCAATCCATTATTGATAGCCTGTCAAGGGTAGCACAACGGTCAAGGAGATTTTGCTCTCTCACAGCTATTCCACAGACCTGAGGCATGGATTAGTGAGTACATGCCTATTTCCGACATTCACGGTGGCAACGTGACGCTCTAGGACTGAATCTGAGACTCAAGTTCCAAGACGTCGTGTATTCTGGATTTCGCCCATTTATCTCCCTTCAAAATCCCTCATCACGAATCCCAAATCCCTAATACCAAAGGCTTGATCCTGAAGGCCGAAGACCCCCCGGAGAGTCATCGGGGGCTAATTGATTGGTCCTCGGAGTCGTGTCGCTATGCTGGGCTGTCTCTCGAACACGGATCGAATGGCGCCATGACCGAAAACCCACCTGACAACGTGAACCTGGCCGACGAGGATGGGGACAATGAATCCTCCAATCCCAGCCCGCATCCATCATTGGCCCGCGTGATCGAGTTGCGGTTGTCGCGGCGGGAGGCGCTGGGGGGGCTGCTGGCGAGTGTTGCCGCGGCCGGGGTGTCGGGGATTCCGGGGGGGCCATCGAACCTGTTCGCGGCGACCACCAGTTCATCGAAGCGGGATGCCTCGACGCTTACCTTCGAGGAGATCGACCGGACGCTGACGCCTCATCATCGGGTCAGTCCGGGGTACCGGGCCGACGTGCTGATCCGCTGGGGCGATCGCGTGTTCGCGGATGCCCCGGAGTTCGATCCCCTTGACCTCGACCCGAGCGCGCAGGCCCGGCAGTTCGGCTACAACAATGATTATATTGCGTTCATGCCGCTGCCCCGGGGGTCGGACAGTTCATCGCATGGGCTGCTGTGCGTCAGTCATGAGTACACCAACGCGCGTCTCATGTTCGCTCGGTTCACCCACCGCCTGGAGCTGACCGAGCGTCAGGCGGCGGTGGAAATGATGGCCCACGGGCAAACCATCATCGAGATCGCCCTGGAAAGCGGCGTCTGGAAAACTGTGCCGGGTGGGAAATACAACCGGCGCATCACGCCCCTGACCCCCATGACCATTTCCGGGCCCGCGGCGGGTCATCCCCGGATGCAGACGACCGATGACCCCACGGGGCGGCTTTGTCTGGGCACGCTCAATAACTGCGCGGGGGGCGTCACGCCCTGGGGGACGGTGCTGATCACCGAGGAGAACTTCAACTACTACTTCGTCGGGGATCGCAGCAAGACTCCGGAGGCGGATCACCTCAAGCGATACGGCATCCCCAGCACCCTCTATAGCTGGGGGAATTATCACGAGCGCTTTCAGCTTGAGAAAGAGCCGCACGAGGCGAACCGCTTCGGCTGGGTGGTGGAGATCGATCCTTATGATCCGGAATCTGTGCCGGTGAAGCGCACGGCATTGGGGCGGTTCAAGCACGAGGGGGCGACGGTCGTCGTCAATCACGACGGTCGGGTCGTCGTCTACTCGGGCGACGATCAGCGTTACGAGTACGTGTACAAGTTCGTCTCGAATGGGATCTACGATGCGGAATCACCGGAGGCGAACCGTCGTCTGCTCGATGACGGCATCCTTTATGTTGCGAAGTTTATCGAGGACGGGACGTGTGAATGGATGCCGCTGGTCTGGGGGCAGGGGCCGCTGACGCCGGAGAACGGTTTCCACAGCCAGGCGGATGTGCTCATTGCCGCGCGTCAGGCGTCGGATCGGCTGGAGGCGACGCCGATGGATCGTCCTGAGGATGTCGAGCCGAACCCGGTCACGGGCAAGGTCTACATCATGCTCACCAAGAACCCCCGGCGCACGGAAGAGCAGATCGACACCGCAAATCCCCGGGCGGTCAACCGCTTCGGCCACATCATCGAACTCGAGCCTCCGGAAGTTCCGGAATCCCAGATTACAGAACGCGGTCCCGGGCCGGATCACGCGGCGACGACTTTCAAGTGGAACATCTTCCTGCAGGCGGGCGATCCCGAGCAGCCCGAACACGAGGCGGTCTATCACCCCGATGTCTCGCGGCATGGCTGGCTGGTCAATCCCGACAATGCGGCGTTCGACAACAAGGGGCGATTGTGGATCTCCACCGACCAGGGTGAGTTTCAGCCGCAGAATAACATCGCCGATGGCATGTGGGCGACGGATACCCAGGGCGAAGGGCGGGCCTTGACGAAAATGTTCTTCGCCTGCCCGGTGGGGGCGGAGATGTGCGGCCCGTGTTTCACGCCGGACGGGACGACGATGTTCCTCGCGGTGCAGCATCCGGGGGAAGGGAACTGGGAGAAGCCTTCGACGTTTGCGAGTCCCTTGACGCGCTGGCCGGATTTCCAGGACGGCGTGCCTCCCCGCCCCTCGGTGGTGGCGGTGCGTCGCGACGATGGCGGCGAAATCGGAGGCTGATCGGTGGTTTCAGCGTTTGGCTTTATCAGGGTGTCATGCTTTATATTGGTTCGTGGTCGGAGAGAACCATGAGCCGCACGCTAGCTTGGCTGGCAATCAGCCTGATCACCATTGCCTCCCGTTCGTCAGATGCGCCGGAGCCGGTTCATGTTGTGGAGCCCGCTGCTGATCCCGTTGCGACTCAGAATCCCGCCCCGCCCGGCTGAAGCTGAGCGAAGAAGACATCAAATCCATCGCGACTTATGTGTACTCGCTCAGCCATTGAGCCGCCATTGAGCCGCGTACAAATGCAATAATATATTTCCCGGCCCGTTTGCTACGGGGCATAGTAAATGAACTTGCCCCTGACGTTGCATAGGAATGAGCGTATGCGTATCCAATTGGTTTTCAGTTCTCGTCTCCGGGCAAGCGTCACTTTCCTGATCGCCCTGCTCTCAATGCTTGCCGGATGCGCCGATCAACGTATCAGCACCGTCGAGTCTTTCCGTGCCGCACGAAAAGCCGGTGATCTTGATCTGGCCCGGAGTTATCTCTCGGCTGACCCCCGCGTGTGGTACGACTCGAAGGAGGGCGAAGGCAGCGCATGGAAGCTCGGCGGGGGTCGCTATAAACAATGGGACACTCACTTTCGCGGCAAGAGCGAACTCGGGCCGTGGCATGTTGAAAGCGGGACTCTCTGGGCGGTGGCCGAGGAGATGAACGATTATTTTCGTCTTATCGAGCGTCAGGACATGCCGCGCTATCGCATCACGTACTTTTTCGACGATCAGGATCGCATTTCCGGTTACATGATCTCCGCCGCCGATCCCGATGCACCATCATCCCCCATGGTCAGTCGCTACGAGGAGTTCGAGACGTGGGCGTTCGCCAACGATCCTGAGGAATGGGAATACCTCCGCCCCGGCGGCAGTCTCGATCCCACCGGCGACCGAGCCGAGCGCACCCGCGTTCTGGCCAACCGCTGGCGGGCATCGGTCAATCTTCCCCCGATTGAATAATCGATCAGTCCGCCGCCAGCGCCCGGTCGCTCCCGCGTGCCTCTGCATTCAAAGCCGCCGGAGGTGACGGGCAAAAAGCTCACTCCGAATCCGAAATACTGATTCAACTATCTATCAAACGGCATTTCCGGCAAGTGAGGTCGGTGGTCAGACGGATATGCTTAATACCGCCTTTTCCCGTATCCTCTTATGCATTCACA
>JADFSH010000068.1 GCA_022560875.1 Planctomycetota bacterium
CCCATGATCCGTTCTCAGGAGGGCCTGATCTCCGCGTCGGTGGGACTGCCGCACGAATCCTCGCCGCAGGAGTTCTCCATGGTCATGCGATGGCGCGACCTTGACGCGGTGAAAAAATTCGCGGGCGAGAACTGGCAGACCGCGGTCATCGACCCCGAAGAAGCCCGCCTGCTGAAGGAGACCTTCGTGTATCATTATTACGCCTCGGATGATGCGGGTTAGAGATTTGAGTACGTCCGGCCGGCGCGGGCATCCTGTAAAAGAAATCGCCCCCGGCACGTTAGGCCGAGGGCGAGGTTTTCATGAGTTACTGCGGGGCTGAACTCGGTTGCGGTGGGTTTAGTAACGTCCGCCACCACCACCGCCGCGGTTTTCGCGAGGCTTGGCTTCGTTGACCTTGAGGTTTCGCCCCATGTGGTCCTGGCCGTCGAGGGCGGCGATGGCCGCGCGTCCGGAATCCTCATTCTCCATTTCGATGAAGCCGAAGCCGCGGGGGCGTCCGGTTTCGCGATCGGTGAGGAGGTTGATTTTTTCCACCGTGCCGTGCGCTTCGAAGAGTGTGCGAATATCGCTTTCGGAGGCATCGAAGGAGAGATTACCGACATATATATTGAACATCAGACAAAAATCCTGGCCCGAGAAAAAAGTTGAACCGAAACGGATCCTCGGGCAAGACCTGTGTCGGACATGGTTCTGGAAGCCGCCGCCCCCCCCCGAATCTTGAAGCAGCCACTTCACCTGTGAGGGCGACATCATACACCCGTCGGGAGGAAAAGGGGACCCGAATCTGAAACCAGCATGATCCAGGCCACCTGGCAGGTGCCCTGCGACTCACAAATTGCCCTAACCCCTTGTTTTTCAGCAGGTAGGTCCGGCTGAGCCGGACGTTGGTTGGACCATGCCCCAGTACAGCCGGGCCTACGGGGTGATAGTTTGTCCAGCGCGCCTGGTGCCGCCGGGCCTGCGGGTGGACAGGACCGGGCCGGGCCTTTTACACTTCCCCCGTTGGCGTTTCGCTGGAAAGGCACTCACCATGCGGTACATCATGAAACAAAAACTCTTCTCCTGGGGCGATGACTTCACCATCAAGGATGAAGACGGCAAGGATATCTATTTCGTCGATGGCAAGGCGTTCAGCTTCGGCAAGCAGTTGTCCTTTCAGGATATGGACGGGAACGAACTCGCATTCATCAAGCAGAAGCTGCTGAGCTGGGGGCCGACGTATGAGATCTATCGTGATGGCAACCTCTGCGCAGTGGTGAAGAAGAAACTCTTTACGTTTTTCAAGTGCGAATTCACCATTGACCTGCCGGGCCCTGATGATCCGATCGCCGAGGGCGATTTCCTCCACCACGAATATGTGTTCAGACGCTCCGGCGAGATCATCGGCACGGTCTCCAAGCAGTGGTTCACTTTCACGGACACCTACGGCGTGGAAATCGCTCCGGATCAGGATGATGTGCTCCTGCTCGCCTCAACCGTGGTCATCGACATGGCCTGCCATAGTGGTGATCACAAGCACTGACCGGAATCATCCATGACGACACGTTATCATAAATCGGTGGGTTTTCGATTCATGACTATTGCGATAGGCATTGTGCTGCTGGTTTTCACAACCGGCTGCCAGGGGCATCGGTCCGGGCCAGGGTGGCCCTCCCCGGCAGCGGCCATCGAAGCGGAAGGAATCTTCGTCCGCCATCTGCGTCTGCGGCTGGCACCTTCTCACACCCAAGCATTTGAAAAGCTCATGGGCCGGTGCGTCCAGGCGGCCCAGGCGGCTGGTATGCCTGAGGAATACGACTGGCTCTGCTATCGCGAATCGCCCGGTCGCTATTGGCTCATTTTCTTCAGCGAGACCATCGACGGCTTTGCGACCCCAGAAAGTTTGCGAGCATTCGCACTACATCTGGCGCGTGCCGAGGGCGGGTCGGGGCTTGATGAGATCAGCGAACTGATGGTGGGGCTGGACTACGAGACCGAATGGGTGATCATCTTCCAGCAGAAATCAACCTGGAGCACGGTCGAGGGAATGTCAACCTCCACCCATTCCAAGGCCCGGATCATGGACCGCACGATCCGGCCCGGGATGGAGGAGGCATTCGAGGATGCCCTTGCCGCGCGGACGGCGTTCCTGGTCGAGCATGGGTACGAACTGCCGATCGAGGGATTCGTGACCCGGCGGGGGGCACCCGGTCGCGAGTTGCAGGTCGTCTTTCCCGTGGACTGGAGTTCGTTTCACGAAAAGGATTCCTTCGGGGCGTTCATCCGCGGTCTCGACGACTCGGCGCAGGCCGAATATGCGGGATTGAAACGTGCCCTGATGGTGACTATGGATCGGGCTGAGTATTACGACGGGGATTACGCGGGGGAGTTGAGTTACAGCGCCGAGTGAAGTTCGAAAGGTATATCAGCGCGCTAAGACAGTAAGCGACCCGACTGGAGTAAGCCGGGGGTTGTCCAGGGGTTATCGGCTCCGCCCCGGCATGGATGTCGATCTGTGCGTGGGTTGATGTGTCTCCGGAGATCCAGGAAGGCGAAGTTTGTCAAGCCGAATCATTCATAGGCCGATGCGGGGGGGAGATAGTGCGCCAGGACTGGAGGGGTCTTTGTGTCAACACATGAGAAGAGGTTCGCCGCCATTGCCGGAGCGGTCGTGGTGGGGGTGCTGCTGTTTCTGGGTGTCATCCGGATCGGACTGGGCGAATACCTGGCCATGGTCATATTTGCCGGGATCGCGGTCGTAACCCTGACCTTGATCGGTCGGTTAGGCAAAGAATACCTACCCGTAGAGATTGGATCCAGGTTCCATCACTATTGCCTGCATGGTAATGTCCTGGCGATTCTTGCCATCGTTGTCATGTCAAGAATGTATCCCTCCCGCTTCACCCCCGATTTCATGGCTCCCAAGGTCAGCGTCAGTCAACTCGAATCGAAACTCGAGAAGTGGAGCGGCCATAAGCGTCGCATCCAAGGCACGATCATGGATATCAGGCATGCCGACTCATCCCCGAGTGATGATTACATTCTCCTCGAGATCTGGGTGGAGGACGCGTCGGGAAAAATGTTCACCTTTTTCCGCATGCCGCGCGGCAACATGCTGCCTGCCACCGGGAGCGAGATTGTCGCTATCGGGCAGGTCGAGCTGGATATCAACCTCCAGGAATCGTTTTTCGTTATCGATGACATGAAGATCCTCAAAGCGGGAAGCATGTTCGTAATTGTGGATGATCAATAGCGGTTACGACCAGATCGGTCATCGGTTCAGGAAGCAAAAATTCCGCCCCCATGTAGCTATGACTGTGGGTAGAGGGGATTGCGCAAAATTTCTAAAAAAGTGAAAATTTTCTATATTGTGGGGTCCTGATCGAGAATCCGTAGTGGGATAAACATTGTAAGACGTTGTATTCCAACGGGTTACGACGTATTCTCGGCTGACTGGCCTTCCATCCCCGAATCTGAAGTGATGGAGTGATCTGCGTCTGATTCATCGCCAGTGTTTACGGGCGAGTCCGAGTCGAGTTCGCTGGCCTCCATCGTCGGTTGGGCGGCGAGCAGTTCGTCGATGGTGTACGTGGTGCCGCATTCAGGACACATCGTCGCGCGGAGGCCGGTCATGTTGTAGCCGCAGTTGGGACACGCAATAGCCTGAGATGATGCCCCTCTCAGACGAGACGTGCGTTCCTCCCTCGTCTCGCGCCAGATCAGGCAGGTAGACACCAGCCATAACAGAATCGCGCTGATGCCTCCCACGAAGACTCCGAACGAATCATCAACGAAACTAACGAGCAGTCCGAGAGTGCCGCCGGCAATGATCGATGCCGCACCAGCCGCGAGCGAGAGCCCAATCCTCCGGTTCGTCCATTGCACAGATTTTTCCAGAGAATCGACCAGTACAAGACCACAAATCCGGCCGTGATGAAATTTGAAATGAAAAATGCGATTTCTTCATCTCTAGATCTGAATACAAATTCCATGAGACTTGTCATCAAGATCATATAGAAAACAACCGCCAGGGGCAGCATGAACAAAGCCAGCATGATGCGTGAGAGGAGATGAGACATCGGAAGTGCGATTCAAAAATCAAAGGATGGTGAGGGTCATGGCTTTGCCGCGATGACCTGAATTTCCACCCGCGCATCGCCGGGGAGACGGGAGACCTGGATGCAGGCCCGGGCCGGGTAGGGAGGACCGAAACGCTGTCCGTACAGCGTGTTGAATTCTCCGTACCGATCGAGGTCGATGAGAAAGACGGTCGATTGCACCACGTCTGCCAGAGTTGATCCAGCGCGAGCGAGTTCCTCCTCTATGGAATCGATGGCGGTCATGACTTCCTGCTCGAAGCTGCCGCCTCGTTGGCCGATCCGACCTGAGACGAAGATCAGATCACCGTAAGCGACGGAGCCGGAATATGGTCCCAAGGCTCCCGGGGCATCGCGATGCAGGAGTCGGCCCCCTCCGCTTTGACACCCATTGCCGACAAGTAGAATGAGCAGGTAGAACAGCATGATGATTTGCTTCATGACGGCATGATGGAGGGATCGCAGCCATTTGTCCAGACCAGGCTCGGTTCTCGCAGCATGATGAAGGTATCATGACAGGGTAGCGTTGAGACATGCCAAAGAGTAATCAACGACTGGATGCCAGCCATGCACAGGTTGTATCTCATCCTGCGAGCCTTCAATGTTGGTTCCTCCTGTGCCTTGCTGGTGCTGCTGATGGCGGCGTTTGCCCTGGCCTTCGTGTTTATGTTCATCTATCCGCTGGCTTCGCTCATTCTGGTTTTTCTCGGACTGGGGGGTTTGTGGGGCTCGGCGATCCTGAGAAAGCTGGCGAGTATCGTGCAGTTGCGGGTGGCGAGATCACTGCTCAGTCAGGGGCTTTGTCCGAACTGCGGGAACTCTAGGAGTGATAATATCGAGCATGCCTGCCAGACATGTGAGGCACGTTTCGAGTCCGGGGGAATCATGATCGTTGATACGGACCCTGATGACGGAATGAATTCGTCCGTTCCCGAACTCTAGGCGATAGTCCGATGTCCGGGCCTTGACGGTATCCCGGGACGGAGACAAGCGTTCAGTCTGTAGGAGTTATACGGTCTGTAAGTACTCCCATTTCGCATGACAATCCCAGACGTTGCATACCGTACGACGCGCAGTCAATTGTCGTGGAATCGATCGTAGTTTATTGCCGCTTCATAATTTCGGGGTAGGCTCTGGATAACAGACCGTGAGGCGAAGAAGTCAAGAGGCGTAACAAAGGAAGACCAGATGCTGCGTAACATTTGCTATACGCTTATGGCGGGATGTATTGTTTCCTCAGTCTGGAAGATGCAGGATAACCCCCGGCAATTCGTGCCCGACGTTGAGCCGGATGTCGTCCTGGAAACCGTAGTGAGCAGCGATGCCGAGCAGATGACTGATCTGCTGGCGTGGGTCAGTACGATCGAGAAAAACAGCGGGCTTCATCCGGACGATCGGGGGGAACTGTTCGATCCTTATCTTCTTGCCCCGGATTTCGGGACTCCCGACCTCATGAATCAATTGGAGCTGGGGATGAGCCGTGAGGAAGTCCGGTCTCTGCTCGGTGATCCCATAGACGGTGCGCAGAACGACAAGCTGTGGACCTACGACACCGTACGTGTCATGTTTGATAAGAACCGTACGCAGGGCTGGGTGGAGATAGATGCTGATCTCACCCTCCAGGCGGCGATACTCAAGATGCAGCCGCGGAATGAACGGCGGCATAAGAATATCGAGAGTTGGGAGCGCCGCCACCTGCGGCCGAAACGGATTCCGGCCCAGCCCGGTATCATGCGCTCACGAGTCGCTCTTAAGGGTTCGTCTCGTCGCAGTGGAGGCTTTCGAAGTTCTGTTGCCCGTCTCTACAAAGCCTTACCGCGGACGAGACGAGCGGAATCCAAGCTGTATCGAAAGCCGCAATACTTGAGCAACATGTTTCCGAGTCGGGAGGAAGTAAGGCGGGATCGCACGAGTCGTGCAAATCGTCACAATGGTCGGGTCACCTCGTATCGAAAAAATTCGCGGTGAAGGGCAAAGACTGATTCAGAGTTCAAGAATGGGGAGGCAGTTTGAATTGATTTGAGTTGAGGTAACGGTTCCGGGAAGCAAGGCCGATCACAGGGTAGGGGGATGAAGAATGAGTGATCGCGATTCGTAGCCGGATCGCGATCATTTTTTATTCGGATATGGATTTGGGGGGTGGGGGACTTGTCCGTTACGATGGCAGGCTATGACGACCTCGATGATACCCCGGCATCTTGACCCGCAGGCAATCCTCGGGCAGTTTCCCACCCTGTCCAAGGCGGAATCCGGGGGGGGGTGATTTATTTTGACAACGCGGGGGGGTCGCAGGTGCCCCGGGTCGTCGCGGACGCCATGCATGATTACATGCTCCAGTCCTATGTGCAGCTCGGGGCGGATTATCCCATGTCGCGCAAGTGTACGCAGGTGGTGGAGGATGCCCACACCTTCATCAACCTGTTCATGAACGGCACCGACACCGGCAAAGTCATTCTGGGCTCGTCCTGCACCCAGCATCTTTTCATGCTTGCGGAGTGTTACGCACAGGTGATGCGTAAAGGCGATGAGATCATCATCAGTCGCATGGGTCATGATGCCAACGTTTGCCCCTGGAAGAGGATGGAGCAACGCGGCTTCACCATCAGGATGTGGGAGATCGACACGGAGACCTATTCCTGTCCGCTGGAGCAACTGGAAACGCTGTTGTCAGATCGCACCCGTATTGTCGCCCTGCCTCATGTCTCCAACATGCTCGGGGGAATCGTGAATGTGAAGGCGGTTGCGCAAATCGCCCATCGGGTGGGGGCCCGGGTGGTGGTGGATGGGGTCGCCTACGCCTCGCATCGCGCGATTGATGTCAGCGGCTGGGATATAGACTGGTACATCTATTCAACATACAAGGTGTACGGCCCGCACATGTCCGCCATGTACGGCAAGCAATCGGCTCTGGAGGAGATCACCGGCCCGAATCTCGATTTCATTCCGAAAGGTGAGATTCCCTACAAATTTGAGTTGGGCGGCGTGAATCATGAGGGGTGCGCGGGGTTGCTCGCCCTCGGGAAGTACCTGAACTTTCTCACCGGGCGGGATGCGGATGATCTCTGCGATCGCCAGACCATTGAAGAGGCCTTCGACATTATCACGGCATTGGAATTGCCCCTGCAACAACGGATCATCGGATATCTGCTGGCCAAGCCCGGGGTGTCGGTGGTGGGGCCGAATCATGGCGAGGCGTCACGGGTGGCGACGATATGTTTTCGGTCTGAGTCTGTTTCATCAGCCAAAATCAATGCCGCCATCTGTCGGGCGAACATCGGCGCGCGACACGGCCATATGTACGCTCCGGGACTGTGTGAAAAACTCGACATCGATCTGAGTGACGGCGTGGCCCGAGTGAGCCTGCTTCATTACAACACGATGGAAGAAGTTGAGCGTCTCATCGAGGTGCTTGAGGAAATTCTGTAATCAACGTAACGCGCCCCCGCGCGGTTTGGAGACTTTCGACTATGCGACACCGCTTACTCTTGTTCCTCTGCACAGTATTCATCGGCGCTCTTGCCAGCAGCGTGTTATCCCAGCAAGCGGCATCGGAGAAGGAAGATCAGGCTCAGGAAGAAAAGGAAACACCGACAATTGCATCAGCAACCGAGGCGTGCGAGCGCTACGAAGGGTTGCTCACGTTTCATACGGATTCCCGAAAGGGTAAGCTATGGCTTGAATTGCCTCCGGCGACAGGCGAGCGTGGCGAAATCGCTCAATTCATCTATGTGGAAAGCCTTTTCACCGGTCTCGGATCAAATCCCGTGGGTCTCGATCGGGGTCAGCTCGGTCCCAGTCGCCTGGTGACGTTTCGGCGAGTGGGGGGGCGAATTCTGATCGAGCAGGAGAATCTTGCCTTTCGCGCACTTTCGGAAAATCAGGATGAACGCCGAGCCGTCAGACAGTCATTCGCCTCATCCGTGTTGTGGGCGGGCGAAATCGAAGTGGAGGATCCCGACGGTCGGTTGCTGGTTGATCTGACTTCATTTGTAGTGCGGGATGCGCATCATGTTGCCGCGACTCTCAAGCGATCACAGCAGGGGGACTTCAAACTCGATGAGAAGCGCAGCGCGATTGATCTTCAGGCTTGTCTCGCCTTTCCGGACAATATCGAGTTCGAGGCGGTGCTGACCTTCAGTGGCAGTGAGCCGGGACGATTTGTGCGTTCCACCGCTCCCACCCCCCAGGCCATCACGCTGATCCAGCATCATTCCCTGATCAGGCTTCCCGACGATCAATATCAGCCTCGCAATCATGATCCCCGGGTTGGGTGCTTTGCCACGCAGTTCATGGATTATGCGGCGTCGCTCGACGAGCCGCTGATGAAACGATGGATCCGGCGCCACCGGCTGGAAAAGACCGATCCGAATGCCGCACGTTCTCCGGTGATCGAACCCATCATTTATTACGTCGATCGCGGCGCGCCGGAACCGGTCCGCAGCGCGCTCATCGATGGGGGCAACTGGTGGGCACAGGCTTTCGAGGAAGCGGGGTTCATCGATGCATTCCGGGTGGAACTGATGCCGGCAGGGGCTCACCCGCTGGATGTTCGTTACAACGTGGTGCAATGGGTGCATCGATCCACCCGGGGCTGGTCGTATGGCAGTTCGGTCTATGACCCCCGCACCGGAGAGATCATCAAGGGGCACGTGTCGCTGGGGTCGCTGCGGGTCCGTCAGGATCGCTTGATTTTCGAGGGACTTGCGGGAACGGAGCATACCGGCACCGGGCGCGCTGACGATCCCGTGCAGCTCGCTCTTGCCCGCATCCGCCAGCTTGCAGCACACGAGATCGGCCACACGCTTGGGTTTGCACATAACTTTGCCGCCAGCACCTACGCGGGCCGGGCTTCAGTCATGGATTATCCCGCCCCGCTGATTTCCATCCGGGATGGAAACCGACTGGATTTTTCCAATGTGTATGACGAGGGCATCGGGGAATGGGACATCCACACCGTCCGCTACGCCTACAGCGTTTTTCCGCAAGGGGTGGATGAAGACGCAGCCCTGAAAAACATTGTGCTGGAGGGTTTGAAGAAGGGCTATCTGTTTCTCTCGGATAACGATGCCCGACCCCTCGGGTCAGCCCATCCCGCCGCTCATCTGTGGGACAACGGAGATGATCCCGCGGCGGAACTTGAGAAGACGCTGAAGATTCGTCGGATCGCGTTACAGCAATTCGGGGAGCGTAACATCCAGCCGGGACGCCCGCTGGCTCTGCTGCATGAGGTACTCACTCCTCTGTATCTGCATCACCGTTATCAGCTTGTAGCGACGATCAAGACGATCGGCGGTCTGAATTACAGTTACGCGCTTCGGGGAGACGGGCAGCCGGAATCGAGACCGATTGAGGCGGATCAACAACGCCGCGCTCTGCAGGCCGCTCTGGCCTGCATCTCTCCGGAAGTACTTGATGTGCCGGAGTCCGTTCTGAATCTGATTCTCCCCCGACCGTTCGGATATTCAACTAATCGAGAAATGTTCGATGCGGCAACCGCTCCCGTTTTTGATGCTCTCGGAGCCGCGGAAACCGCGGCATCCATGACGGTGAGGGGGATCCTTCAACCCGAGCGCTGTGCGCGACTCATCGATTTCAATCGTCGTGATGATTCACAGCTTTCGCTTGAACAGGTCATTGAAGCCGTCATCGAGCAGGCGTTTCAACCCATGCAACAGGAATCGGCCCGTCTGAATGAGATCCGCAGGTTAGTTCAGCAGGTCGTGGTGGTGGCGTTAATTGATCTGGGTCTGAATGAGACGGTTCCCGCCCGGGTTCGGGTGAGGACAGATCGTGCACTGCGTGATCTGCAGGCCAGGATCGCGCGATCGGGACGCAGACGGGATCTGCATTTTTCGAGTCTCATAGACCTTATTGACAGGTATCTCAATCGGCAGATAAGCGGTCAGTTTTCGCCGGCCCGGGCCAGATCAGCCCCGCCGGGCAGTCCTATTGGTCTTCCATCGATCCTGTCTGAGGATGACTGGTGCGGGTGGTCGTCTATTGATATAGATAGCCCCTTGTGGCCTCATTACGACCGATAATTGGCCGGATACGACAAAATCGCTTGGCCGGATGCAGTAAACCTTTATAGTATAAATAGTTGCGTTGGATGGAATCGGGGATCTCCTCTCGGGATTTTTCCGTTTTTTACCATCAAAACCCGTACGCCTTATTCATGAGAATCCTGCAGCAGGAGAATTCAGACCGCGTATAGAAACAGGTAGGGGTGCCCCCGTATCGCCGGGCTTCCCTTGTGTCTCCGAGAGGCCGCATATCAACCGGCGATAGATACCTGCGTGTTCATTGAGATTGAGGGTGAAGCGGATTGTGTAAACCGTGCGAGAAAAAGACAGGAAAGCTCTCCCGCACGTCTGGAGCCCGGGTCAGACGCGAGTGGGGGCGTTACACCCTGCTGTTATGTCTTGGTCTTGTGCTTCTTCCGGTGCGGTCATCCCTGGGGCAAAACGAAATCCGTTGGCGATCCGGAACGGTCCGGACCATCGCAAAAACAAAAGAGAGTCTGCAATCAAGTCTGACCCGCTTGATCGAGCGGCCGGAAGCAAAACGGGTCGTCCTCCAGATGAAACGGCCCTTGACCCGAACCGATCGCGACCGCTTAGCGGCGAGCGGCGTACAGCTCCTGAATTATGTGGGAGGTCAGGCGTATTTCGCTCACCTGCCCCTTGAAGTCGATCGAGTACCTGAGTTGCTGGATGTCGAACTCATCCGGGATGTGATGCCGGTGGAAACCAGTTGGAAGATGCATCCGATGCTGGTCAGGGGAGATCTGCCGGAATGGACGATTACGGACCGGGAGTATCTGAGAGCACTGGAGGATGCGGATGGTGATCGACAGAAAGTCTCGCACCTGATTCCTCAAGATCCGACGGTGGTCGTGTACGTGCTGTTTCATCCTGATGTCCTCATGTTTCCCTTCGGACACATTCACACTGCGATTCACGGCGGAAGGGTGATCAGCGAACTCAAGTCGATCAATGGTCTGGTCATTGAGATTCCCTATTCGCGAATCCATGCCTTGGCGAGGGAAGACGACGTGATGTATCTTGAGCCGGCGCTGCCGAAGATGGTCGGACTCAACAACTCCAGCCGGGCGCTGGTCGGTGCGGATATTGTGCAAGCGGCTCCTTATAACCTTGACGGCTCAGGGGTGACCGTGTTGGTGTACGATTCGGGAACCGTACTCACTTCGCATCCGGATTTTGGTACGCGCGTGAGTGCCCGGGACTCCTCCGGCCTACAGGATCATTCCACCCATGTGGCGGGCACGCTCGGGGGAGACGGCTCGGCCAGCAGTGGTTTGTACCGGGGAATGGCGCCGGGCGTCATCATCGAGTCCTACGGGTTCGAGCCGGAGTTCGGGTTCATCGAGGGATTTCTTTTTTCCGATCCCGGCGACCTGGAAAGCGATTACAACGAGGCGATCAACGTGTACGGCGCGGATATCGCCAATAATTCCATCGGCAGCAATACATCCATCAACAGTTTTTCCTGTGAACTGATCGGCGACTACGGCGTGACCTCAGCCCTGATCGATGCGATCGTGCGCGGCAGCCTCGGCACACCCATGCGAATCGTGTGGTCCAATGGAAACGAAAGACAGACCACGACCTGCGGCGATTCGTTCAAGACGACCGCACCGCCGGCCTGTGCGAAGAATCACATCACGGTCGGGGCAATCAACTCCAACGACGACACGATGACTTCGTTCTCGAGTTGGGGACCGTGTGACGACGGTCGTATCAAGCCCGATCTCGTCGCCCCGGGTTGTCAGAATGATGACGACCAGGAAGTCACTTCAACTTCCGATATCGGCGCCTACACCGGGCGCTGCGGCACATCGATGGCCGCTCCGGTGGTCACGGGAATCGGCGCGCTGCTGTTGCAGGACTATCGCGCGCAGTTTCCTTCGAGTCCGGATTTCCTGAATTCAACGTTGAAGGTGTTTCTGACGCATACCGCTGTCGATCTTGGCCAGCCGGGGCCAGATTACAAAAATGGCTACGGGTCGGTCAGGGCTCAGCCGGCGGTTGATCTGCTTCGATCCGGTTCTTTTCTCGAAAGCGAACTCAATCAGGGCCAGATAATCCCCTCCTTTATTGAAGTTCCCGAAGGGACGTTGGAACTCAAGGTGACCATCGCCTGGGATGATCCGCCGGGAATGCCCGGTGTCGTTCCTTCACTGGTGAACGACCTTGATCTGCGCGTCGTGGATACATCGAGTGGAATTCATTATCCCTGGACCCTTGATCCGGAGAACCCCGGCCTTGCCGCGGTCAGGACATCTCCCGATCGGATCAACAACATCGAGCAGGTTGTCATCGACAATCCCCCGGCGGGCGTGTATCGGATTGAAATTCATGGTTTTTCCATTCCCATTGGACCGCAAAAGTTCTCACTGGCCGCGACCCCGACCTTGCTGCCCTGCTCCTCGCTGGGCAGTGTGACGTTTGATCGTGACGTTTATCAGTGTGAATCGACGGCAAATCTTGAGGTTGTCGATTGTGATCTGAACACGAATGACACTCTGGTGGAGATGATTTCCATCACGGTCACATCTGATTCCGAGCCGGGCGGCGAGACGGTGTTGCTGACGGAAACCGAGCCCGATAGTGCGACGTTTCGCGGAATGCTTACACTAAGCTCCACCGACAGCGCGGGCGTTCTGCTTCTCTCACATAACGATACGCTTACCGCGACCTATGTCGATGCTGATACCGGGGCGGGGGGAATGAACATTCCGATCACCGACACCGCCGGCGCTGACTGTGTGGTCCCTATGACGACGAGTGTGGTGATTTCCAATGTTACTTCCATCGGCGCAACCGTCGATGTTCAAGTGAATGAATCCGCCAATGTGAGTCTTGTTTTGGGGACGAACTGCGGGGTTCTGACGACGATCATCCTCGGCGATCAGCCCGCAACGTCACACGTCTTCAACCTGACCGGGTTGGCGGATGATACGACATTTTTCTTCAGGGTGGACATGGAGGATGTCGCTCTGAATCAGTCGAGTGATGACAACGGTGGCTTGTGCTATTCATTCAAAACGTCGATTGCGCTCGATTCGTTCACGGAACTGTTCGATGCCGGAGACTTTGACCTCGATGGTATGTCAATGGTGTTCACCCCAAACGGTTCGCAGGAATTTTATAGCAACTGCGTGATACCGGTCTCGGGCCTCCAGCTCGATACATCCAGTGCGATCACCATCGACATTCCCGATGATGCCTTCATGGAGGTTATCCTCAGCGGCGGGGAGACCATTCCCTTTTACGGAACGAACTACGCTTCCTTCTATGTGGGCAGTAACGGGTATGTGACATTCACTATGGGCGATTTCACACGCAGCGAGTCATTTGCCAATCACTTCAACCTGCCTCGAATCTCGGCTCTCTTTGACGATCTCAATCCCGCCGCGGGAGGCCGGATGAGCTGGGAGCAACTTGCCGATCGGGCGGTGGTGACGTTCGAGAATGTCCCTCGATTCAGCTCTTCCGATTCCAATTCTTTCCAGATTGAAATGTTTTTCACGGGCGAAATCAGGATCGTGTGGTCCGGAATCGATGTCACCAACGCGTTGGCGGGATTGTCGAGAGGTACGGGTATTCCGACGGATTTCTTTGAATCGGATTTGTCCAACTTCTCACCATGCAATCCGAGAGCCCCCGACGCGCCGGGCGGTGTTCAGCAGGTTATTTCCGGTCGGTCGATCGGGTTCTCGCTCCCCGCCGTGGATGACGGATTGCCCGCGTCGCCGGGACTTCTGACCTATGTCGTTACTTCGCTGCCCGCGACTGCGCTTCGTGATGCTGCCGACAGCCATGTTATTCTTCCCGGCGATCTGCCGTACACTTTGATAGGTGGAGGCGATGCGTTGAACTTCACGGCACCGCCGCTGACCGTCAGTCTTGAGAGCTTTCAATATCATGTCAACGACGGGGGAACTCCGCCGGAAGGCGGTCAGTCAAGTCTCGGAACCCTCTGGATTGATATCGTGGCTCCGATTCTGGGTGATATCAACTTTGACGGCATCGTCGGCGTGACCGATCTACTGATTTTGCTCACGGATTGGGGGGTTTGTGGAGGCTGTGACAGCGATCTCAATGAAGACGGATTCGTCAACGTAACTGATCTGTTGCAGTTGCTTGCCAACTGGGGAAACACGCTTCCCCCTCCCCCCAACCCCGGTGCCGGCACATCGCTGGCGAAAGGATCTGAACCACTGCCGGTGATTCCCATTACCTTCGATCGGCAAGGTATCGATCAGACGCAAGCCATCACGCCGGCTGATCTCTTTCTTAATGACGGCGTACTCGCCCCGATCGATGTCGGTGGAATCATCGAGATCGATCGGAATTACCGCCAGACTCAACGTGGCGAGCTTATCATCGAACTCGCTG
This sequence comes from Planctomycetota bacterium, assembly GCA_022560875.1. Classification (GTDB taxonomy): domain Bacteria; phylum Planctomycetota; class Phycisphaerae; order Phycisphaerales; family SM1A02; genus JADFSH01. Next base: position 14,501 of record JADFSH010000068.1, read on the forward strand.
GAAGCTACCCGATCGAGCAGCATGATCTTCTCATCGTCAACGGGCATGCGACTCTCGACGGTGTGCTTTCCGTCTATCACTTTGATGATTTCGAGCCGCGTATCGGCGACCGATTCATCTTTCTCATCGCCGATCAGATTGATGGACGGTTCAGCAAGCTTGATCTTCCGATTCTCCCCGACGGCGCGGAATATCGCATTGACTATCGCGACAAGGCGGCGATCATACATGTCGAGTTGCAGGGGATGGACAAGCCGCTGACGATCGCCCGCGACGTGAACCAAGTGCCCCGAATCGCCGCGCAAAAACACGTCAACTCAAGAAGGCTCGTCGGCGATCTCGATCGTGACGGCGCCCTGACCGTCCGCGATGTTTTGCGACTGCTCGATCATTGGAATCGCACGCATTCGCGGGCAGATCTCAATCGCGATCACATCGTCGATGCCGCGGATCTTCTTATCCTGCTCGATCAAATGATCGACTGACCGGAGAATCGCCCAAGTGCGTCTGGCTCTGAATTCGACTACACTTCCGGATCGTCCCCGCGCACCCTGAAAACCATCGTCTGATACTTTGCGCATGACCCAACAGAAGCCAGCCAATCAGCCGCACGGCGAAACGCCCTCCAAACCCGGTGGCCGCCGACGCAAGAAACCCAATCCCCACAGCCTGCATCGGATGCGCGCCCACGAAGCGTCTCAGGCGGAAGCCAGGAACCAACCGCCCGTGGTCGTTCCAGATCATCCCCTGATCTGCAAGGACGACCCACTGCTCATCGAAACCCCCGACGCCCTGGCCGATCTCATCGACCATGTCCGCGCCATCGGCTCCTTCGCCTACGACACGGAGTTCATCGGTGAGTTGAGCTACTACCCGCGGCTGTGTCTCGTACAGATCGCCACGCACGAGCGTATCGCCCTTGTCGATCCGTTGGCAGATCTCAATCTCGATCTCGTACGCGATCTCATCACCGATCCGGCCATCGCCACTCTCGTTCATGCCGGGGTACAGGATCTCATGCCCATCGCCCGAATCACGGGGAAGCCACCCGCCAACATTTTCGACAGCCAGATTGCGTCGGGGATGGCCGGGCTTTCCTACCCGCTCGGTCTCGCGCGACTGATCGAAGAGTTGTTCGATATTTCGCTGGGCAAGGGGCTTACCTTCACTCATTGGGATCATCGCCCGCTTTCGCCGATGCATCTTGGTTATGCCGCCGACGATGTTCGCTATCTTCCCGCCATCCGCGCCACCCTGCAGGAACGCCTCGACGAACGGGGCTACTCCGACTGGGCCAAAGCGGAATGCGCCGCTGTTGCCGAATCTTGCAGCGAGGCTCATCAGCCGGAGTTGCTGTACCGGCGCGTCAAGGGCGCGCAATCCCTGCGCCCGCGACGCCTCGCGGTACTGCGCGAGTTGACGATGCTGCGTGATCAGGCGGCACGCGAGCATGATGTCCCGCCACGCTCCCTGTTCAAGGATGCCGTGCTTCTCGACCTGGCGCGAACCCCGGTCAAGTCCGTCGAGAAACTCTCGAAAATCCCCGGCCTGCCCCGGCGCGTGGCCCAGGCCTACGGCGAGGCGATGGTCTCGACCACCCTCGCCGCGCTTGAACTGCCCAAAGATGACCTGCCCGTCCTGCCCGATTATGTCCGAGAGACCCCGAAGGAGCAGGTGAGAATCGAAAGCCTCAACGCTCTGGCCGCGAATCTGTGTCATGCGAGTGATGTCGCCCCCGGGCTCGCCGTCAATCGCAAGGATATCGTGCAACTCTTTTTCGCCCTCCAGCGCGATCGCGATGTCCAGGCCTGTCGCCTCATGCAAAACTGGCGGCGGGAATTATTGGGCGAACCCCTTCGTGAATTCATCGAAGGCAGCCGCACAATCGCATTGAAGTGGGAGGGGGGCAGGATGAGGATAATTGACGGTTAATAGATGCTAACGATACCTTTGTCCGATAGTCCCGGCCCGCCGTGGCCCGTAAAGATTTCCGTCCTGAGGGCTTTCAGTGTAACCGATTCCGGCAGGGGTCAACAAAAAACCGGGCGACTCAGCAGGTGGGGACTCGGAATCCACCCAGCAATCACCCTCCCGGGACTTGTTCCGGGCATACTGACGAACCGGCTCGCGTTACGGACACGGCCCCCACGCCGCGAGCACCGCGTACACGCCCGGCGCTCTTGTTCAACCTCCATCAAATTTGTAGACTCTCACACGCTGAACAGGGGGAACTGTTCAACTCGTCAACACTTCTTCATAACCTGATCCCTTGCGAGGACAAACCACCATGAAACGTCTTGTATACAATGCTCTGCTGATGATGTGCGTGGCGATGATATTTGCCGGCTGCTCGACCGCGCCGAAGACCGCGGCTGAACGCGATGCACTTCGCGCCAATGTGAACTCGACTGTGGAGCGATTCAAGACCCATGATCCTTCGATGGAGGCTTTCTTCGGCAAAGCCAGTGGATGGGCCGTTTTTCCCTCCGTCGCTAAAGGTGGTGTCGGTATTGGCGGCGCTCACGGGCAAGGCGAGCTCTACGAAGGCGGAATGATGATCGGGTATTGCGACCTCTCCCAAGCCACCATCGGATTCCAACTCGGCGGTCAGGTCTACAGCGAGATCATCTTCTTCCAGAATGACGATGCTTTGGCGCGATTCAAGACCGGCAACTTCGCCTTCTCAGCTCAGGCTTCCGTGGTGGCGGCCACCGTCGGCGTGTC
>JADFSH010000069.1 GCA_022560875.1 Planctomycetota bacterium
TTCACCTGCAACGGGCGTGGCCAGCGACTCTTCGGCGCGCCGAACCACGACCTGGACATGATCCACGCACGACTCAACCACGTACCCACCGCGGGCTTCTTCTGCGCCGGCGAGATCGGCCCGATCGGAACCCGGTCGTTCCTTCACGGCCACACCGCCAGCCTGGTGGTGTTTCGGGAGAAAACAACTTAGCCCCCGGTGAACACACCGGGGGTTCTTTCTCGCCTTAGCCCCCGGTGAACACACCGGGGGCCGCGCGGGCTGCAAAGCCAAGGGAACGTCAGCGGGAGATGAATTTACTTAGCTGAGGGAAATTGGTTGTCGGTGGCTCATCCCCCCGGTGTTTTCACCGGGGGCTAAATAGAGCGGATTCACGCGGAACTAACCGCAGGCACGCACGCTTCCACGCGATTGAGCAGTTCATCGACCTCCTGCTCGTTGATCACCAGGGGCAGGCGGAAACGCACCGAACGATTGCCGCAGGGGAGGGCCAGCACTTGTTTGGCGAACATCGCGCTGATCATGGCGTTGCGGGCATCGGGGGTCTCGAAGCTGAAGGCGATCAGCGAACCCCGGCCCCGCACGTTGGTGAAAGCGTTTGATTCTTCCGCGATCGAGCGCAGGCCGTTGAGGGTGTTTTCGCCCATCTTTGTAATGTTGTCCGCCAGATTCTCCCGCTCGATGATCTCGATGAACCGGCGGCTGCGCACCATGTCCACGAGATTTCCGCCCCAGGTCGAGTTGATGCGGCTGGACTTGACGAACACATTGTCGGGGACCTCATCGACGCGGGTATTGGCGTAGATGCCGCAGACTTGCGACTTCTTGCCGAAGCAGACGACATCGGGCTTGACGTCGTGGTGCTGCCAGAGCCAGGTCTTGCCCGAGCCGTAGAAACCCGTCTGGATTTCATCAAAGATCAGCAGGGCATCTTTTTCGTCGGCGTATTGGCGAAGCCTGGCGAGAAACTCGGTGCGGAAGTGATTGTCGCCGCCTTCGCCCTGCATGGGCTCGATGATGATCGCGGCAATCTTGTTGCCATGCTTTGCGAATGCCGCCTCGATCTCATCGTAAGCGCGTTTTTCCTCGGCCTCGATGTCGTTGGCGATGTTGCCTTCAAGGTCGAAGACAATCGCGGGATTATGCACCCGCGGCCAGTCGAACTTGGGGAACAGGCCGATCTTGTCGGGCACGGTGTTGGTGAGGCTCATGGTGTAGCCCGAGCGACCATGAAACGCCTGCTGAAAATGCAGGATCACCAGGTCGTTGACATCATCGGCAAAATCGATGCGTCCAAGCTTGCGGGCTTTCCAGTCGAAGGCGGTCTTGAGGGCGTTTTCCACCGCCAGGCAGCCCCCCGCGATCCAGAAGTGATGCGGATAGTCCGCCGGCGAAACCAGGTTGCCGAACGCATCAACGAACTGCGCCATTTCGACGGTATACAGATCGGCGTTGGCGACATTGCAGCTCGCGGCATTCATGAGTTCCACCCGGAAATATTCTTCCTGCATCCGGGGATGGTTGTAGCCGATCGGCCAGGATGCGAAGCTAGTGAAGGCGTCGAGATAGTCATTTCCCGTGCGGGCATCGTGCAGCCAGGAGCCGTGTGATTTTTCGAGATCGACGACCAGGGGATACCCGTCAACGAGCTGGAACTTGCTCAGGGTTTCGTGAACGTTGGTGGGGTTGATCATTTCGTTTCGCTCCTGATTTGTATCATTACCGTCTGGAGATGCACAAGTCCGGGGGGCGGGGGCAAAAAAGAAAACGGGCAGCCGCATCCTCTGCCGGGCAGATACGCGCTGCCTTCCGCACCAGATTTTGAATATCGACCAAACGTCCGGCACAATGTATCCGACCGGCTAATCCGATTATAGCCAATTGTCTGAATCCCGCCCAGAATCGGTCCGGTATGCTCGACTATGACCCCCGTGGGTTTCCAAATCGCTCACGAATCCCACCCGAAGGGAGATTTCCCATGATTAGCCTCATCCGCCTCCTCGCTTGCCTGTTCCTGTCATGTTTCGCCATTCTGCCGGCCCAGAGTTGCTCGAACCCTCCTCATGAGTCCACGCCGGCATCGACAATCACCGAAGTCGATTATGAGGCCATCGCAAACGAACTGACTGACATGTCCAGGGTCGATCAGGAGGTGCGAATGCGACTGGTCGCCTGGATGCAGGAAAACCAAGGTCGCAATCCGCCCGGGGAGTTGAGCGAGGAAATGGGCGGGATGGACGAGGAACATGCCGCCCGCGTCAAAGACATAATTGACCAGATCGGCTGGCCCACTAATTCAAAAGTGGGATGGGAAGCCTCGAATGCGGCGTGGTTGATCATTCAGCATGCCTCGCATGATCTCCCGCTCATGCAGCGCGCGCTGACCCTCATGGAGCCTTACTTCCAAACGGGCGAAATCAGCGATCAGGACTACGCCCTGCTTTACGATCGGGTCAGTGTTTATCAGGGACGACCTCAGCGCTACGGCACCCAGGGCGGGATGCTGGTGATCGACGGCATCAAGCATCACGGCGCACGACCGATCGAGGATGTCGCCCACGTCGATGAACGCCGGGCCGCGATCGGCCTGGGCCCGCTGGCTGAATACCTGCAATTACTTCGTCAGATGTATGGCGTGCCGGACGACGAGCCGAACCTGCCGCTGGACATGACGATGGACGAGTACAACGCGATCGCGGCCGAAATGCGGGCGGCGCAGAGCGAAGACGACGAATAGAGACCTTTCCTTAGATTTAAAGATCCTTGACGCCGCCATTTAACTTGCGAATCCCCGTCATGACGTCACTACAATACCGCCATGGGCATCGGCACCATCCTCATCGAGCGCGAGCTGATTACGAACGAACAGTTGGCCGAGGCCATCGAGGAGCAGAACACCACCGGTGAGCGGCTGGATCACGTCCTCGTGCGCCTGGGTTATGTGAGCAACTCGCAGGTGCTGGAGACGATCGGGCAACAGTTCGCCATGCCCATCGTGGATCTTTCCACGATCCAGGTCAAGGCCGATGTCCTCAAGACCCTTCCCGCCCGACTCGTCTTCAAACAGCGCTGCGTGCCCATCGAAATGAGCAACGGCACGCTCCGCGTCGCCACCTGCGATCCCTTCGAACTCACCGCCTTCGACGAGCTGCGTCTGCTCACCGGCCTGACCATCGACCTCGTCCTCGCCGACGAGCAGGATCTGCGCAAGTTCATCCGTGCGCATTACGGCGTGGCGGGCGATACGCTCGACGCCCTCGCCGACGTGCAACCGGTGATCGAAGTCGAGGACTCCGTCGCCGCCGACCTCGACGAGATCGCGCAGGCCTCCGAGGCCAGCGTCATCAAGCTCGTCAACGACCTCATGGTCGAGGCGATCCGCGAGCGGGCAACCGACATTCACATCGAGCCGTATGAAGACACGCTTTCCATCAGGTACCGCATCGACGGCGTGCTGTCGCAGGCGGGCGTCCCCCCCACCATAAGCCGCTTCCGCAACGCGATCATCAGCCGCCTGAAGATCATGGCCAGCCTCAACATCGCCGAGAAACGCAAGCCCCAGGACGGTCGCATCAGCCTGCGGAGTGGAGGTAATGAATACGACCTGCGGGTTTCGGTCATTCCCATGCTCTTCGGTGAAGGCGTGGTGCTGCGCATCCTCAACAAGTCCACCATCATGTTCGATCTGGAAGATCTCGGCATGGACCGCGAGATGCTGGTCAAGTGGGACGAGATGATCAACATGCCGCACGGCATCTCCCTCGTCACCGGCCCCACCGGCTGCGGCAAATCGACCACCCTGTACGCATCGCTGCAACGCATTGTCTCCGACGAGGTCAAGGCGATCACCATCGAGGATCCCGTGGAATACCACGTCAGCGGCGTGAACCAGATTCCCGTGCATGAAAAAGTCGGCCTGACCTTCGCCACCGGCCTGCGTTCCATCCTCCGCCACGATCCGGACATCATCATGATCGGCGAGATCCGCGACCTGGAGACCGCCCAAGCCGCAGTGCAGGCCTCGCTGACCGGCCATCTGGTCTTCTCCACGCTGCACACCAACGACGCGACGGGGGCGATGACGCGGCTCATCGACATGGGGGTGGAGCCGTTTCTCGTGGCCAGCAGCGTCGAAGGCGTCCTCGCCCAGCGTCTGGTGAGACGGATCTGCTCAGAATGCAAGGAGATCCACACGCCGGGGAAGAGCGAGTTTCCGCCGGACTTCGGTCCCATCGAAGGGCAGACGTTTTATCGCGGGGTCGGTTGCCGCGAATGTCGCCTTACGGGATTCCGGGGCCGGTTGGGTCTGTTCGAGTTGCTCACCATGAACGATCGGATCAAGGAACTGGTGATGCAGCGCGCCAGCACCAACCTGATCACGCGGGCCGCAATTGAAACGGGTGATCTGATGCTGCTCCGCGATGCGGCCTACATCAAAGTACGCAGCGGCGATACCACCCTCGCTGAAGCGCTGCGGGCGACGAAGGGGTAAAACGGTTTTCAGTGATCAGTTCCCGTTTTCGGTTCCGACTGACCCTAACTCCTAACTCTTAATTCCTACCTCCTCTCTGCTACCATCACCCCATGAATGAAACCATAGCGCTATTGCAGAAGCATCGATCGATTCGCAGCTTCAAATCCCTTCCGATTCCCGAGGAGCACATCCTGGCCGCGGTGGCATCGGGTCAGATGGCTTCCTCGAGTTCCAACATCCAGTCGTACTGCCTGATTCGCATTACGGACCCGCGGAAGCGCCAGACGCTCGTCGAGCTGACCGGTGGGCAGCCGAAAGTTGCCGAGAGCGGAGCTTTCTTCGTCGTCTGCGGCGACACCCGCCGCCACCGGCTGATGTGCGAGAAACACGAAAAGAAATACGACGCGAAACTGGAGGCGTTTCTCCTGGCGTTGGTGGATGCGACGCTCTTCGCCCAGAATCTCGTGCTCGCCTTCGAGTCGCTCGGTTACGGGATCTGCTTCATCGGGGGGTTGCGGAACAACCTGCCCGAAAGTGGATCTCTGCTGGAAATCCCGACCGGGGTCTATCCCTTCTACGGGCTGTGCGTGGGATCGCCCGACCACGAGCCCCCACTTCGGCCACGACTGCCTCTGGAGGCGGTGTACTTTGAGGACCGCTATCCGCCCGATGATGTGGTTCTCGGACGTCTGGAGGCATATAACGGGGCGATTCGAGAATTTGAGGGCGATCGGGGCGAAGGCCGGTCATCCTGGATCCAGCGGATGGCGGAGAAGTTCTCAAGGCCCCAGCGTACCGATATTGCCGCGTACTATCGGTCCCAGGGGGCGGACCTGGGCTGAATCGGAAGAAATGAAGAGGCCGAAATCGCCGGCAACCTCATTCAGGGTCTCCCCGTACATCTTCCCGTCGAGAGAAAGCTTGACTGAGGACGGTCAAGCAACGAAACTGGCATGTTTGCAGGCCTTTCGATGAGTTTCATCCTTTTTTTGCCCTGATAGCGTCTCTTCCCCCGGAGAGGAGAAAGACGCGATCAAACCTCTTGGAGGCATTAAATCATGGCCCTACGTAGTGGCGCCGGTACCGGTGTTATCGTTTCCCTGGTGGTGTTCATCCTCACCTCTGTCATTTTGCTGGTGTTCAACATCGTGTTTTACGCCGGACAGAACAAGGAAAAGAAGGAAAAAGAGGAAGCGCAGGCGGCACTGAAGGTGTACGTCAATCCCCAGGAACGCAACTCTGATCGTTTCAAGAAGATCGAGGGTGCCGCCAGCCAACGGAGCAATGTTTCCGTGGCCCGGTACCTGACGACCCAGATGGAAGATGTCATGCAGTACGTGGATGGCAATCCCTCCACGTCGCTCGTCACGCTTAAAGAGCGTTTCAACCGGACCGTCGGCGAAGACGGAGTCGTGCGAGAAACGATCAACGATCTCACGCGATCCCTCGCGAGTCGTGAATCGGAACTGGCCAATGCCAATCAGGGTCTTCAGGACATGACGGACCAGTTAGCTGAGAAAGACCGGCTCATGGCGACGATGCTCAAGGCCAAAGATGAGGAAATGGCCGAAGTCATGACCAGCATCAGCGCCCTTCAGGATGCGGCGGAGGATTACCGTCTCCGCGTGGACAATCTGGCTCAACTCCACGAGCAGGACCGGGAGGAACTTCAGAATGAGTACGAAGGACAGGTGGCGGATCTCGAGTCCGAAATCGAGCAGTGTTCACAGGACAACGTCGTGCTGATCAGTCGGCTTGACGAGTTTCAGTCACGATACGACGCCGATCGGATCAAGCCGCAAAATCCCGCCACCCTTGTGGACGGCGTCGTGATTGACACCATCCGCAGCTCGAAACAGGTTTTCATCAACCGAGGCCGGCGCAATCACATTGTGCTCGGCATGACCTTTGAAGTGTACGACGACCCCTCTTCGATCCGCGTCGATCCCCGTACGGGACGGATGCCGCGCGGCAAGGCGAGCCTGAGCGTGATTGACATCGGCGAATCGTCGTCAACCTGCAGGATCACCCGCTCCGTTCCCGGACGACCGGTGGTTCGCAACGATGTGATTGTCAACGCGGTGTATGATCCGGATTACCAGTTCAAATTCCTCGTCCACGGCAAGTTCGACATCGATTTCGATCGCAAGCCCACCGAAGCGGAAGCTGAATACATTCGCACCCTCGTGGTTGAATGGGGTGGTGAAGTCACCCTCGGCGATACCCTCCCCGGCAACCTGGACTTTCTCGTGCTGGGCGAGGAACCCCCCCGTCCGATTGATCCTCCCACCGATGCCCCGGATCATGTCATAAATGACTGGCTGAGAATGAATGATGCTCACGAGAAGTATCTCGAGTTGTTCAGACAGGCGCAGGACGCCCAGATTCCGATTCTCAGCGCCAACCGATTCTTTATCCTGATCGGACTCACCCAGCGCTGAGTCAATGACCCACGACAGATAATGACGGTCGGCCCTTGAGGTCGGCCGTTATTCTTTCCTCTGTTCAAACGACGACGGAACTGAAGGTGTCCCGCTAGGATGTGCACCATCAACTTTGCCCACCGGCCGATCGAAAACCGCTGCCGGACGATGAGGAGCCGACGTGGCCAGAAATCAATCGCCATTCCTGCAATTTGCCCAGTATGCGGGCTTGCGCGCGGTTTCCGGGTTTATGCAGTGTTTCGATCACGAGCAGAATCTCCACACTGCGGCGGGAGTCGGATCACAGTTTTATCGTTTCAGTCACACCCGTCGCCGGCGCGCACAGAGAAATCTCTCCCTGAGTTTTCCCGATTGGTCGCAGGATCGGATCGAAGACGTCACGGAACGCTCCATGCAACACATGTTTCAGCTTTTTCTCGTCGATGCCCTGATCATGCCGCGCCTCATAACCCCCGACTCGTGGACGAAGTACATCCGGATCGGCGATCTTGGACCCGTCCTCGACCGGTTGATCAAGCGCGAGCCGATCATTTTCATCACCGGTCATTGCGGGAACTGGGAACTGCTGGGGTATTATCTGGCCGTGATCGGGTATCCGATTGCGGCCCTGGCCAGGCCGCTCGACAACCGCTATATCAACCGATGGCTGCTGGGCCTCCGCGAAGCCCGGGGGATGAAGATCATCACCAAATGGGGTGCGACACCCGAACTCCTGAACTTACTTGAAAATGGCGGGCATCTCGGTTTCATTGCTGACCAGAATGCCGGAGATCAGGGTCTGTTCGTGCCGTTCTTCTCTCGCCTGGCCTCCAGTTACAAGTCCATCGGCCTTTTTGCCATGCGCTACGACATTCCCATCGTGGCGGGTCATGCCCGTCGTCTTGACGGCTCGTTTCGTTATGAGCTTTCCTGCAGCGACTGTATCGAGCCCAAGGATTGGGCGGACCAGGATGACCCCCTTTTCTACATCACCGCGCGTTTCAATCGGGCCATGGAACAGATGGTACGCGCGGCGCCGGAGCAGTATCTCTGGCTGCACCGGAGGTGGAAAAGCCGACCCCGACATGAACGCCAGGGCAAATCCTTCCCCCCGAAGTTGATCGAAAAACTCCGCGCCCTCCCCTGGATGACGGATGACGAATTGGAAGGCATTATCGAACATTCCAACGCATCGACAAAGAGATGAGAACCTGAGCGGGGTCAGCCCCTATGATAGAGACTCGCCGCGCCATGTGAGGAAACCATAACTTCGATGAGTGAAACCAGATTGGAAGGCAAGACCATCCTGATCGTCGATGACGACGAGGACATCCGCAGCAGTATCGCACTGACCATACGCGCCGAAGGAGCGAACGTCGTCACGGCGGGTGACGGCATCGAGGCCATCAGCCTCTGCCAGCACACCAGGCTCGACGCCATCATCCTCGATGTCATGCTGCCCCGACAATCGGGCTTCCTGGTGCTGGAAAAAATCCAGGAAATGTCCGATCCCCCCCCCGTGGTGATGGTGACCGCCAACCAGGGGAAACGACACATGACCTATGCCGAAAACCTCGGGGTCAAAGCCTATCTTTACAAGCCCGTCGCCCTCCAGCGTCTGGTGGACACCGTCGTTGAATTGTGTCAGAGCGGAAAAGATATTGAGGAATCTGACGAGAAGACGATCGAAGAGGTTTCAGATCCGGATTGATCCGCTACTATTTCCCACTCATTTTTCAATCCCGCCTCTCAAGCGCTGACCAGCGCACGGAACCAGATCAGTGACTCAGCAGTATGTTATCCTTTCCAACGAAGTCGCCCCCGACAACGGCATGGCGCCGATCGGTTCCCGCGAGGAGATCGTCAACCTGCTCGCCAACTTCAACACCGCCCCCGAAAATGATGATATGGATGTCCTATACGGGCCCGGAATCCTCATTGAGCTGCCTCCGGATCAGGATCCCGTCCCCCAGATGGTGCTGTCCGTCATAGAGGATGAAATCGCCTGGCTGGTTATCATGCGAATTTCCAAAGAGTTAAAATGGAAAATCCTCGACCCCATGTCCGGACGGGAACTCAAACCCTGACCACGCTCCATGACTGAAACGAACCGCTGTCACCTCCGGAAAATCATCTCCGGCGGTCAGACCGGGGTGGACCGCGCCGCCCTCGACGCCGCCCTGGACCTGAACTTCCCCAGTGGAGGGTGGTGCCCGAAAGGAAGACGCGCAGAAGACGGGGTGATCGACGGCAAATATCCGCTCAACGAAACGACGGACGCTGAGTATGCCCAGCGCACCGAGAGTAATGTTCAAGATTCCGATGGCACATTGATCATCACCCCCGGATCAGCCCCTCCCGGCCCGCTCAGCGGCGGAACCGCCTTGACGCGGCAACTTGCCGATCAACACCACAAACCATGCCTTATTGTCGATCCGGATGATCCGAATGCCCGGCATGTGATCGTCGAGTGGCTGGAGAAACATGCCATTGCCACCCTCAACATCGCCGGGCCTCGTGAAAGCACCTCCCCCGGCATCCGGGACAAGAGCCATGCGCTCGTGACGGGCCTGCTGCTGAATGTCATCGACCGGGAATCAACCGATTGCGAATGCTAGAATGATTCTCCGAAGGAGGTTGGAAAATCACCATGCCTCAGGAAACCAAGTCTCATGTCGATCATGAAAATGCAACTGCGTTCACCCAGGGAATGTGTATTCAAGCGGACGATCCGATCCTCCTTCGTCACGCCATTGAGATGGCCGTGAACTATCGCGGCGACGTGACCATCACTCGAGCCTCGACCGGCGATGTGATCGAGGGATTCGTTTTCGACTATCGACCATCCGAAGATCCGGCCCGGGACATCGTGCGGATGATTCCCAAGGATGGAAGCGCGAAGCTGAATCTGCCCTACTCGGACATCACCTCCCTCGAATTTTCCGGTCGCGACACGGCCCATGGCAAATCATTCGAGACCTGGATGAAGAAATACGTCCAGCAAAAACTCGCCGGCGAAGCCGCCGGCATCGAGGCCGAATCGCTGGAAGAGGACTAATCTTGACTCGCTTTGCTCACCGCTCCCAGAATTACCGGGGGTGGGGCAGGGAACGCCATATGCCACCGAGGTTACCGTCGTCGCTGACGAAGCTGAGTGATGCCGGATCGTGGAGTGACTCGCTGATCGCGTCAATCTTGAATCCATCCACCCTCCAGGTGGCTTCGATCGGATTGGTGCTCATCAGGGGGCGGCGACGATGCGGGTCGAATTGGCCGAGTTGATAGATCACCGACTGGAAAGGCCCTTCATCCCCATTGTCGATCACGGCGGATGCCCACAGGCGGTTCTGCGAGTCGATAAACAGATCGGAGCAGTCACGCACATTGGCGGATGACGGCAATCCCGGGGCGGTGAAAGTGAATTCGTTTTGAAACTGAAAGCTGATGGCCCGCTCACTGATCGTAAGGTCTCCCCAGGATAGCCGGGCGGGCTGTTCGTCCGTGCCGCGCTCGCCAAGGAGGAGAATCAGATTGCCGTTCGCGGCCAGCCCGCACGCCATGCCCTCGATCTGATCGTAGAACCTGGGCAGCATGAGGGTCTGGATGATGTGGACGGATTGATTCCCGCGCTCATCCGGGGCCAGGCGACAGTGAAACACGCGTCCGTAGCGCTCGCCCCGATACGCGCTTTCCGCGATGAGAAATTCTCCCTCGCGTCCGGGAATCGAACACGCGGCCTCCAGATCATGTGACGGGCCGCCGACATCGTTCCAGTTCGCCGTCAGCGCGACATATCGGGGATAGCTCCGGTCAGTAAAGTCGAGGAGGCCGATACGGTAGCCCGTCTCACCGTCTTTCGTATCGTTGACGATCACAAAGCGATGGCGATCAAGCCGCGCCATGCCGCTGGCGGAGAAACGATCCGTTTCGAGCCCGGCCCGAGACCGGGCCGTCGTTGTGCAGCCGCACAGGCACAGACTGAGAAATAGCAAGGCAATAAATCTACTGGCCATCGACATTGGTTCCCTTATTTCCTATTAAGACAATCAGCACGGCTCGCGGTCCCCATCACGCACGAATGACAGATCCGGCGCCACCGAGACCTGAAGTCCTTCTTCGGGTTCCGAGGTGCACGCAACCCAGTGTCCCGGCACGATCTCCTGGAGGCAAGCAGGTTCTTGGCGATTCCTCATCCCCTGCGGCCACCATGCCACGGACTTCTGTCTTGCCCCGGGGAGAATAAAGAAGACTTCTTTCTCTTGACGCACATCGTCGATGGTCTTCAATCTGCTTTGACGCCGACCGATACGCGGGATCGAATCGAGCAGTCCGCGGGTGTAGGGGTGAAGCGGATTCCTGAACAGCTCAAACACATCGGCGTATTCGACCACCCTTCCCGCATACATCACACACACGACATCGGCGATCTGGGCGACCACCCCCAGATCGTGGGTTATAAACAGGACCGCCAGATCACGATCGTGTTTCAGTCCGTTGATCAGCTTCAAGGTCTGCGCCTGTATGGTCACATCCAGCGCGGTGGTGGGCTCGTCGGCAATGAGCAGCTTCGGGCGACAGGCCAGGGCCATGGCGATCATGACCCGCTGACGCATCCCTCCGGAAAATTCATGGGGATAGGCGTGAAGTCTCGGAGCGGCATCGGTCATGCCCACATCGTTCAGGGCGCTCACGGCGATGTCCCTGGCTTGTTTTCGACCGACCTGCTGATGAAGCATCACCGCCTCGATGATCTGGTCGCCGATGGAAAACACGGGATTCAGGCTCGCCATCGGCTCCTGAAAAATCATGGCAATCTGGCCCCCGCGAATTGATCGCATCTCACGCTCGGTGTATCTCAACAGATCATCTCCCTCGAAGATGATCGATCCCCGTTCGTAAAAGGCGGTCGCGACGGGCAGCAGGTTCAGAATGCTCAAGGCGGTCACGGTTTTTCCACACCCGGATTCCCCCACCACCGCCAGGGTCTGCTTCGGGTAGATGGTGAGATCCACGCCGCTCACCGCCCTGACAATGCCTGCTTCTGTCTCAAACGAAACTGCCAGGTCATGGATTGACAGCAGCGGGACCGGTGAATTTTCATGGCTGACCTCGTTGCGGGTCATCGTCCGGGTCATGTGCCGGCTCCTCGCTTCGGGTCGTATTTTTCACGCAGCGTCTCGCCCATGAAGTTCAAGGCCATCAGGGTGATGGTAATAAACAGGCACGGCCAGAGCAGCAACCACCAACGCGCCCGAACAATGTTAATCTCATTCAATCCCGCTGCCGCCAGATTGCCCCAACTCGGAAGCGGCTCGCGCACTCCAATGCCCAGAAAACTCAGGAACGACTCCGAAAGGATCGCCGCGGGAACCGTCAGCGTGGCATACACAATAATCGGCCCCAGCAGGTTGGGTAGCAGATGATGCGTAAACTGACGGCGCGGCGGCACGCCGATGGTGCGACACGCCTCCATGAAAGGCTGCGCTTTCAGGCTCATCACCTGGCCGCGGATAACCCGGGCCATGGTCAGCCAACTCACACTTCCGATCGCCACCAGCAACGTCACGACATTAATGACCTGACGCAACGATGGCGACACATCACCCCCGAGACGATCAAGCAGGCCATCCACCGCCACCGCCAGCAAAACGACCAGCAGAATATACGGCAGTCCATAGAGGACATCAGCGATACGCATCAGTATCGTGTCGGTGCGCCCGCCTTTCGCGCCCGCGATCGTGCCGTAGAGCGTTCCGATGCCGACCGCGATGCACGCGGCGGCCAGACCGATGCTCAGACTGATTCCCCCCCCGGCCAGGCATCTGATAAACATGCTCCGGCCAAGCTTGTCAGATCCGAATAGATACCGAGGAGCGCGACCGGTTGCCGCCTTGGCCGCTTCAACCCGCTCCCGCTCATCCGGGGCATGAGGCGCCCAGAATGGGGGCAGCAGTGAATGTTCGAGATTGGTCGCTTCGTAGCGAGGTGCCGCAAGCTGAACCGCCCCCACCGCCCCCCCGGTACTCGAAGCTCGTCCAAAGGTGTAAGGCATCGTCAACAGGCACAAGCCAAACATGAATGTGACAACTACCGTGCTGAAAGTCCCGGTAAGTCGCCCCGAGGATTGAATCGCCGCGCCATGAACCATGATCCGGGCATGGTACTGCACGGGGGCCGGAAGTGAGACCCCTGAAAGCAGGATCCCTCGTAAAGCAATGACCCCGATCGGGGTCAATTGCGTACAAACGGGAAATTACTGAGAAGGAGAATGACTCCCCATTTTTATTCAGGGCCTTGTCGTGAGAACCTGGTAGCGATCTTCAACGGTTCTGAAGAAATTCAACGCGTCATCTTCAAGCTGCTTCTTGAGCGTACCGATGTGTTTTTCCAGGCGGATAATGTAATCCCCGCGAGACTTGAGCGTCAACGCAACCTGCTCCTGGACCAGCACCCGCAGTTCGGAGCGTAACTCAACCGCTTCAGTACTGTCATCCCGGCCTTCGGCGTACAGAAGCCTGAGTTTCTGGGTCATGGCCTTCAGATGAGCCTCGAAATGTAGTTCTTTCAGTTTCGTGGCATACAAATTCGGATCACGTTGCTTCAGTTGCACCAGCCCGATCAACTGGCGTCCGGTCTGACGCAAATAACGCTCGAAGTCTTCGGGATTGCGCTCGCACACACGACGCATCATTTTCGCCCACTCGGGATTCACCTGCTCGGCGACGTCCATGCATTGATCAAGAAACTCCGGCGTAATTTCGATCCGCTCCCCGCGATGCTGACGAAACCGTATGTTGACTGCCGGGACCGGAGGCGGGGGCGACGCATCCTGCGTCATCGCCAGCAGTTGGGGCAGTTCAGCGACGGGGGTGGATTCGGTTTGGTTCGTCGTCGCGCTCGATCCTCTCGGATAATCCCCCGAATGCGTCAGAGTCGCGGGAAGAAATGCGATCAGCCCGAAGGTGAGGATGTCTTTTACACGCACGATCACATCTCCCCTTCGCTCAACCCCGTGAAAAATGCCGCAAGTTCATCATTCAGACCGTCAAGCGTGATGTCGCTCGTCAGGGTCAGATAGGAAAAGTCCTCGGTGCCGTTGGAGGCAAATTCGAACAGCAGCCGCACGGCGTCCGGAAACAGGGCCGTGTCGGTCTGGTAAGAGGGGTAAGAGGCAAGCTGCAGATTGGGTAGCGTCGGTAGGACTACTTCGGGAAGCTTCGCGACTGGATCAACCGGTGCGGGCATAGACTGAGTCAGCAACATCCGGGCGGACAGGGTGAAGGCCACAATCACTGATGCCGCCAAGGCGAATCGACTCCAGCTCTGTCGGCGTCTGGCAGACTGTCTCGCCACCGAGGTTGTCCTGATGCTCTCAAATCGATAACTCGAAGGCGGGAGCTGCCCGACCGACGCGTCGAACACCCGGCCAGCCAAGCCGGGGGGAAGATCACGATGCTTTGCTTCTTGCGCCAGTCGGGCATCCAGCCGCCTTATGTCCGGTTCAAAGGAACCGGGCAGCGGTTCAGGAGATTTCGAAGTGGGATGATTCATCCTTGTCATGAGTTATCCGCCTTTCGTATAACGACCCTTTGAGGGGTTGATTGCTTCATTCAGGGCTCATCCTGCTCAATTCCATCTTCTCGGACCTTGCCCTCCAGGAGATCCCGGAGCTTTTTCAATGCCCGATGCTGGCGGGCCAGGACCGTTCCCAAGGGCTGATCGAGGATATCCGCGATCTGCCTGAAGCTAAGTTCCCCGTAGTGCCGGAGATAGACGATCCGCTGATCGGCCTCGGGAAGCTGGGCCATGGCCTCCCGGAGGGCACCGGTGTCCTGTCGTCGGGCATCATCCCGGTCAGGCTCGACCTCGATCGCCCCCGCCATTCCGATGAGTTTTTCTTCTTCAACCGGTCGGGCATGGCGTTTTCGCCTTCTCATCTCATCTCGAAGCCGGTTGATGGCAATCCGGAAGAGCCAGGACTCAAAACGACCGGATTCGGTATATCCGACGATTTTCTCCGCCATGGTGCAGAAGACCGATTGGGTGATCTCCTCGGCGAGATCGGCATTGCCGCACTGGGAGCGGATGAGGCCGAACACCCGGCCTGAATAGCTTTCGATGATGGTGCGCCAGGCGTCCTCATCACCCCCTGCCGCCCGTTGAAGGGTCTTTTCAAGCGTCTCTTTTTCCGGGTTTGAGGGCATGGAGGATCCTGGAGCCTGACGAAGACGTGAGGAGCGAACGGTAGCACGATGCCGGTCCGCCAGCCACGCTCCCTCGTCACGGCCGAGCATCCAGAACTGGCGGACTTTCCGGTTCCCATCGGCGGCACGGGGAAGCGATGGCTACAATCCGCCGCTCCATGCTGCAGTCGATCATCAATTCCCTGAACACTACGCTCGGCCCCGCCCTGCCGATTTTCCTGTTTGCCGTGGGTTGTCTGTTGCTGCTCTGGGGGGGGCACCTGCTGGTCAAGGGAGCCGTGACGATCGCGCGGCGGATGGGCGTCCCGATTCTGCTCATCGGCCTCACGGTCGTCGCGGCGGGGACCAGCTCCCCCGAACTGGCCTTCAATATCTTCGCGGCCTGGAAAGGCAATGGCACGATGTGCTTCGGCAACATCGTGGGCTCGAATATCGCCAATATCGGGCTGGTCCTGGGTATCAGCGCTCTGGTGGGACCGCTTACCGTCCACAGTCGCCTGCTGAGACGTGAACTGCCCTGGTTGATCGGAATCACGATATTGATGCTGGTGCTAGCGTGGCTGGGACCAATGTTTTCGTATCGTGGCCAACTCGTCAGTGGCTTCACGCGCTGGGAAGGCTTGCTGCTGCTCGCCCTTTTCTGCCTTATCCTATGGTTCTGGGTCCGCGAGAGCCGGAAGGACGCATCCGATCCGCTGGTTCGGGAAGCAGAAGAAACCGCCATCGCGGAAGCCGTCGGCACCTTGCTCGGAGCGTGGTTTGCGTTCATGCTCGGCCTCGCTTGTCTCCTGGCCGGGGGTTATCTCGCCAAAGAAGGCGCGGTCAGTTTCGCCCGGCAACTCGGTATCAGCGAAGCCCTGATCGGGTTGACCATCGTCGCCATCGCCACCAGCCTGCCGGAGGTGATAACCTCCTGGATCGCCTGTCGAAAGGGGTACTGCGACCTGGCGATCGGGAATGTCGTGGGATCAAATCTATTCAACATTCTGCTGGTGCTTGGTGTGACATCCGTCGGGTGGGACATACCGATGCCGGTGCAGTGGGGTTGGTTTGATCTCTTTGCCATGCTGGCCATGACCATCATCCTCTTTCCGATTGCCTTGACGAACAAACAGAGAATAACCCGCATTGAAGGCGGAATGCTCCTGTTCGCCTATGTGCTTTATATGACGTTCAGCGTTCTCCGGGAATATTTCCCCGACTGGTTCTAACCACCGAAGTCAACTTAGATCGGAAGATCGTCGTCGATATCGTGATCCGGGCCGCCGCCATCTCGGAAGTTGTCCACGGGTCCGGCCTTTCGTTCTCTGGCAAATGGTGAGGCGCTGTAGGAATCTGCCCCGGAGGGCTTGTTCTCATAGTAGCCCTGAGGGGGGCGAATCGGTGAATAGTCGCGGAATTGCGTGGAGGTCGAGTTCCATACCAGTCTGACCGTCCCCGTGGGACCGTTACGCTGCTTGGCGATGATGAGTTCCGCCAGGCCGATCTTCTCGGGATTCTCATCCGCCCAGTTCTCTTCACCCTGATGGTAGTACTCCTCGCGATGCAGCATCATGACCACATCCGCATCCTGCTCGATGGAGCCGGATTCCCGCAGGTCGCTCATGCGGGGCCGGTGGCCCTCCCGCTGTTCCGCGGCACGGTTGAGCTGGCTCAGGCAGACGACCGGCACATTCAGCTCGCGGGCCATCGCCTTGATGCCGCGACTGATCTCGCTGACCTCCATTTGGCGCGACTCGGGTCGTCCCCCGCTGGACATGAGCTGAAGGTAATCGATAAAGAGGATCTGGATGTCGTGTTTCTGGGCCATCCGCCGGGCCTTGGCCCGGAGCTGCAGGAGCGAGAGTCCCGGCGTGTCGTCGATGAAAATCGGGGCATTGAGCAGTTCGTCACATGCCGTCATCAGCGCGCGAAATTCTTCCGTCCCGAGCATGTTGCGTCGAAGACGCTGGGAATCGATCCTCGAGCGCGAGGTGAGCAGACGCTGGACGAGTTGCTGCTTGCCCATTTCGAGGCTGAACAGCCCCACTCCCATGCCGCGCATGGCGATGTACTCGGCAAGATTCAGGGCCAGTG
>JADFSH010000070.1 GCA_022560875.1 Planctomycetota bacterium
CCGGCAATGAGGCCGTCCTGGAGAAGGCTCGATCTGGTGTCGGCATCGGCCAGGACATCCTGCACGAGGATACGGATTTCCTCGGCCCGATGCTCGGTGAGCCAGTTATCCTGTGTTTTCGCCCGAAGTTCATCGATCTCCCCCATCATGACCTCGTTGACCTGGCGAAGGCCCTCCATCTCCTTCCGGAGCGACTTCAACTGCTCCGCCACGGACTCTTCGGTTTCCGGCTCCTGGGCCATCGCTGAAACAGACAGCAACAGGAGGGGGACAATCATGTTTCCGAATCGCCAGGCTAACGACATTGACACTCTCTCCGGTACCCGTCGCTTGCGGCGCAGACCTCAGGCGACGGTTCCATCACGTGATAAAAACCTGTCTGCTCTATCGACCTGAAGGGGGCTGTTCGTCCACTACCAACCCCTGATCATGAGGATCAGAAGGCCTATTCCCGGAATGGCGACTGACGAGCAGGATTTTGCGGGAGCGCAAGAAAAAACCGGCAGGCTCATAGGGCCTGCCGGTGATCTTGTCTGGAGTATGAATCAGCTTTAGAAGAGGATCTGAAGCTGACTGCGAAGGACGATCTGGCCGTCCTCGGTTCCGTCATCGACACCGAAGTTGGTGAATCCGCTGGGAAGACCGGAAAGTCCGGCAACGCCGCCGGCTGCATCGACAGCGTCAGTGCCGAAACCAATGTCGGTGGTCCATTTGGCGTTGTGGCCGGCGATGTACTTGTTCACGCCGATCGTGAAGATGCCGAGATCTTCAACACCTGCTGCATCCCAATCGGCATTCTCGTAGCGGGCGAAAATTTCCCAACTCTCGTCGAGGTAATAGCCACCCTGGACAAGAAAAGCGGTGGGGTCGGGATCGGCCGCTGCCACGTTGTTGTCCCAGTCTGCCAGAATGAATGCGAAGAAGGCGTTGAAACCATCACCTTCCCAGGAAACATCAAAGGTGAAAAGGATATAGTCGTTATCGGCTAACCCCGCACCATTCTCAGCAGTCTGATAATGGAGCGCTGCACCGATCATCAATCCCTGTTCACTGCCCTGAGGACTGGTGAAGTCCTCGAATTGGCCCCAATTGCCCATGGCGAGGTATTCGACTCGACCAGTGAAGGCAAATTCCGTATCAGGTGTCATAGCCGTGGCACCAGCACCATTTGCACCATCAGAGATTCCCGCAGTAAATCTGAACTGCTCGCCTTCATTCGACACGGTGATGCCGTCCACGTATCCAGTGGTGAAGCCGTAGTTGAGCACTGAACGCTCAACCGCGAGTTGGTGCTGGGCTTCCACGAGTTCTTCACGAAGGAACGGAGCCTTCATCTGACCCATGGTGACCTTCCAGCCGTCGCCGTAATTGTAGCTGAGATAGGCGTTCTGGTTTCCGATTGGTCCACGGTTGTTGGAACCAAGATCGGCGTCAATGCGATAGGTCCATTCTGGATTCACGACATGGCCGGACAACATGAATTTTGCCCGGCTGGTCTCGAAACCCCAGCGGTTCTCATCCACAGTCGGAGCAGCATCATTATCCTGCTGGCGATAAATGAAGCGCTGCTGCATGAGAATGTTGGTTCGCAGCAACCAGTTGCCGTCTGAACTTCCCAGCACCGCACCGCCGTCGTACCCGGCGGTCACTCCCTGACTCAACAGGCTGGACCGTGTGTCTGCATCGGCCAGCACATCCTGAACCAGGCTTCGGATTTCCTCCGCCCGCTGCTCGGTGAGCCAGTTGTCCTTGCTCGTTGCGCTCAATTGCGCGATCTTGGCCTCAGCCGCCGCAAGACGGGCTTCGAGGTCACTTTGTTTTTCGGCATCCGCGCCGGTACCCGCCAGACTGCCGCATGTCAATGTCAGCGCGGTGGTACCTGCGAGGAGCCCTACTCGTTTGATGAGACTCATCTCGATCAATCTCCTGTCTGGCGGACGCCGCAGTCGATTCCCCGTCTGCGCGTCCGTGTTCATCCACCCATCCGCCGTGAGTCGAGCCAACGCGGCTCGTAGCGGACGTGATTCTCGATATCGGACGACTCGTGCCCGATGGTTGAAAACGCGAGAGGATAGCGATTTCGGCTCGTGGGGCTAGTACATGTCAGGAATAATCAAAAATACTTGATTTACCCGCTTTACCCAATACCACTAAAGTGACGCATAAACACTTGCATTGCATGACTTTATGGCATGGAATATGTCCCAAAACCGACAGAGAAAACTCCCGCGATAATCCGTCAAAAATGCGATTTGAGCCCTCAAAAATATTTTTCCACAGGCATAACCAGAAGTAAAAAAGACCCGATAACTCGCACTTGTATGTTGTCACTCGCTACCCCCCCTCAAAAGTCATCACATATCGGACGTCAGTGTCCACCTCAAATCCCCTGGCATTTCACGTCCGCTTTGTTTCCTGCTTCATCTTTTTCCATGAGGGCCGGCTGACAACGCTTCCAGAGCCTCACTGATTGTTCTGACTCCCTGAAGCTCGACGCCCGGTTGCTCCACTGCCCGAATGAGATTTTCCGGCAGAATGATTCGCCCGAAACCTCGCCTTTTCACCTCCCTGACCCTCTGCTCAACCTGGTGAACCGAGCGTATCTCCCCTCCGAGACCGACCTCGCCGACCACCGCCGTACCCGGATCGATCACTTTCGAGTAATGGGCACCGGCAATGGCAAGGCACAGGGCAAGATCTGCCGCCGGCTCAACAACCTTGATGCCTCCGACGGCGGAAACGAACACATCCTGATCCGCCAGACGCAATCCGCCGTGCTTTTCGAGCACGGCGATAAGCATCGCCAGCCGGTTGGCGTCCAGGCCTGATGATCGTCGTTTCGCGCTGCCCAGAAAACCCGTTGCCGTCAATGCCTGCACCTCCAGGAGAAGGCACCGAGTCCCGTGAATCGCCGGGCAGATCACAGATCCCGGCAGCGTCACGGCACTGGGATCAGGGAGCATTGAGGCATCGGTCAGCTCACATAGCCCCCGTCCCGTCATTTCAAACAGGCCGACCTCCATGGTTGTGCCGTACCTGTTTTTCGTGCCGCGCACCACTCGATGCGAATGGTGTCGATCTCCCTCAAATGTGAGAACGACATCGACAAGATGCTCGAGCATTTTCGGGCCCGCGAGCTGGCCGTCTTTGGTGACGTGACCCACCAGCACGATGGTCATGCCCGTGGCCTTGGCCAGGAACACCAATTCCATGCAACAACGCCGTATTTGCGCCACCGATCCCGGGGCGGCTTCGAGATCGGACTTGTAAACCATCTGGATGGAATCGATCACCATGACCCGGGGTTGAACGGTCCTCGCCTGCTCGATGATCCGGGCAAGATTCGTGTCCGCGAGCACATAAAGATCATCCAGCGCAGTTTTTGCGCCTTCTTCTTTCTCCACTTCGTCCAGGGCATCCTCAAAAAGTCGCCGAGCCCGCAATCTGGTCTGATACGCCGACTCTTCGCTGGTGACATAGAGGACACGATCCTGCTTTTTTGCCATACTTCCCGCCGCCTGAAGCAGGAGGGTGGACTTGCCAATACCCGGTTCGCCTCCCAGAAGGATCACCGATCCCGCGACGAATCCGCCTCCAAGCACCCGGTCGAGTTCGCCGATGCCGGTGGGATGATGGTCGATATCAGCGGTTTTGATATCAGGAAGAGGTATCGCTTTCGCTTTTTCCAACTGGTGATCGCCAGAATCATCCCCCGCCCAGATCTCCACCAGCCCTTGAATGGCTGAACCGCCCTTCTCCCTGGATTCGCTGAACTTGTCGAGCGAATCCCACGCTCCGCAATCAGGGCATTTCCCCATCCAGCGACTCTGAACGCCACCGCAGGCGTTGCATAGATAATGAATCACGGTCTTCGCCATCAGGGCAGTGTACTTTGCCTTGCAGCGTAATGAATGGAGACCAGTACGAGATTGTCATACACCCCACCTGCTGGTTCTTCTCTGAGGCCCCGATATGCAAAGAATCCCCTCCATCATCCTCGCAATATTCACCTGCGTGTTTGCGATCCATGTCAACCGTTCTTCGGAAACGGAGTGGGTAGATCCACCCGCTGTTTCAGTCTCTTCCGAGGAGAAACAGCGTGGGGTAGGCTGGGTCGCCGGGAACGAAATCACCTTGAATCACATGATCCCGCTGGCGGAAAATAAGATCGAGTGGATCGAACAGACCCCCTTCGGCTGGCAGCGTCGCTACGACTCGCCCAAGATCGCTCTCATCACGTCCGGTCGGGTTCTCTGGGGCGAAACCGATGAAGGGCTCCGCAAAACCACTGAGTACGCCAAAAAATTCGGAATCAAGACCCTTCTCAAGCCCCACATCTGGCTTCGTGAGAAACCCGGTGGCAAATGGCGGGCCAACATCGACTTCGAGACCGAGGAAGGCTGGACAGAGTGGTTTGACAACTACCGAACCTTCATCATCCACTATGCGAAATTCGCCCAAACCCACGACATCGAGGCGCTCTGCATCGGCACAGAACTGCACAATCCCGCCGTCGAGCGTGCCGCCGACTGGCGAAAGCTCATCGCCGAGATCCGTGAGGTTTATCAAGGCAAGCTCACTTATGCCGCCAACTGGTACCAGGAATACGAGGAGATCACCTTCTGGGACAAGCTCGACTTCATCGGCATTCAGGGATACTTCCCTCTGACCGACAAATCCCACCCCTCGGTTGAGGATCTCAAGCGGGGCTGGAAACCGCATCTCAAAAAGATCGAACGCCTCTCGAAGCGATACGGCAAACCCGTGCTCTTTACCGAGCAGGGTTACAAGAGCACTCACGACGCCGCCATTCGCCCCTGGGAATGGCCGCAGGAAGCGGACAAGAAAAAAATCGATCTCCAGACGCAGGCCAACTGCTATGAGGCGTTCTTTCAGACCTTCTGGGACAAGCCCTGGTGCGCGGGCGTGTATTGGTGGAAGTGGTATCCAACGAGCAAGGTCATCACCAACCGCTCTGCGGCCAACGCGTTGTACACCCCCCAAGGCAAGCCGAGCCAGGATGTCATCAAAAAGTGGTACGGCTCACCGGCGGAGGATCGAAAGTAACAATCGTGACGGGCCTTACCGGACCTTAAAGGAGAGTGCTTCCATAGTTAGGTCAATCCGCCCTTCGCGCGCGTCGATCTATCTATAGATAGATGGATCGACCCGCGATAGTTGTGCTCTGGAGATCCCGACATGACGACGACTACTGAACCTCAACCACACGTCAAGGATGATGCAGCGAACAATCACGATGCGTCAGTTCCTGTACCAATCCCCCCCCCGCCTCCGGGGACGTTCATGTCCGAGGAAGAGTACTTCCGGAAGAGCATGAGCGAGAATCACGCATTTCCCGTCCTGCTGACCCTGGTGTGCGCCGGGTCGTCCCTCTCCATCTACACCATGAAGGGACTATCCGAAGGCGGAACGACAATGGCGACCAGCATGGCCCTTGCCGTCGGTATCCTGCTGGTTGCTACCACCGTGATCGGAACCTTGACCGCATGGTTTGTCGCGAAGATCTTCGACGAAAATTTCGGCTCGTTCGGGGTGCTGATGTTGCGGATCGCGGCGGTAAGCAGCACCGAACTGCTTCTTTTCTTCGGCCTCAGCACCGTGATCGGTCCATACCTGCCCTTGCTCGTTGGCCTGCCGCTTCTCGTCCTTCTGAGCTGCTGGATGGTGGGCATGAACCTGTTCCAGGCTTTCGTCTTCGCAATCGTGCTGAAAATCGTGGAAGTCCTCATGATCAGTTTCACGCTGATGAGCATTGTCAGCAAGATGATGGAGTAAGTTAAGGCTCGCAGTCGTCGATCACTCGACCGGGGAATGATCGGGTGATTTTGAAGACACTGTGACGCCGTCAGCATGAACCAGCCCCCCGCATTCCGGGCAGCGAGCATGGGCAGCGCCGCTCAAGTCATAACCACAGGCAATGCAGCGATCGGAGCGTTTTCGATTGAAGCGCTTCACCCGGCCCGGCCCGAGAATCAGCAATGCCAGCAGCAACGCCCATAGCCCTGTGTTGATGGCAAAGCCCCCCGCCAGGGGCGTAATCGGCAGCGGCCGACGCTCGGGCTTGTCAACCATGCCCTCCAGCCAGCGCGGCGTTACCAACGCCCCGGCAATTTCACCCTCGACATCGATCTGTCCGGCCAGGGCTTCGCAGGGCCAGCCCGCCCGGATATGCCATATCGCATGGGATTCCGCCGGCACATGCCAGGTGAAGGTGAAACGGGCGATGCCGAACCCCGACGACCTTGCCGTCATGATGGCATGGTCATCCGGCAACCCGCTGACACCGGCCCGATACTCCGGGTAATCAGCCAGCACGCCGGGGCTCGAAAGCGGCGACCACAAAACACACCCCCACGCCACCGCGATATTCAGGATCGACCCGATCAGAAGAAAAATCAAAATGGCAAAGGCCAGTCGCTTCACGCCGGTATTCCTTATTAATGAAATGAACATGATAACGATGGGACCATAATCCCCGGTTTGCCCGTCTTCGCGTAGCATCAACCCAGCGATGCCCACTCGATGGGCTTCGTGTGATCGAGCGTGGGTATTTCGACCTGCATCGCCTCGATGTATTTCTGGGCCGCTCCGGTGTTGAAGATCACGATCCGCTCATCATGCGAAATCTCACCAGCGGCCAGGGCGCTTTCCAATACGCCCAGACATGCCGCGGCTTCGGGGCATAAAGCAATGCCTTCCAGGGCGCAGGCTTCCCGCATCCAGTCCAGCAGTTTGTCTTCATCAGTCGCCAGGGCCTTGCCCCGGCTCTCACGCACTGCATCGAGGATCATGAAATCACCCACCGCGACCGGCACCCGCAGGCCGCTGGCGATGGTGTGGGGATCCTTTGCCGGATCCGCAAAGCGCTCACCCTTGTCAAACGCATCCACGATCGGGGCGCAGCCGCTGGACTGGCAGGCGTACATGCGGGGCTTGTTGTCATTCTCCAGCCACCCGATCTGCGTAAGCTCATCAAAGGCCTTCCACATCCCGATCAGGCCGGTCCCCCCGCCGGTGGGATACAGAATCACATCGGGCAGGGTCCAGCCCATCTGCTCGGCAAGCTCCAGCCCCATCGTCTTCTTGCCTTCGATGCGATAGGGCTCCTTGAGGGTGGACATATCGAACCAGCCCATGGGTTCCTTGCCCTCGCCGACGATCCTGCCGCAATCGTTGATCAGGCCGTCGATGAGGAACGTTTTCGCCCCGTAGAGCACCGCCTCATAGCGATTGACCAGGGGCGTATCGGAGGGCATGAAGACATAGCTTTCCATTCCCGCCCGGGCCGCGTAGGCGGCCATCGCCCCGCCCGCATTGCCGGCGGTGGGGGCGGCGACGCGGGTGATGCCCAGTTCCTTGGCCATCGAGATCGCCACCGCCATTCCCCGGGCCTTGAAGGAGCCGGTAGGCAATCGCGATTCGTCCTTGATGAAGAGCTTTCTCAGCCCCAGCCTGGCCCCCAGCCTCGGGCAGTGAATCAGCGGGGTCATGGTCTCCCCCAGCGAGACGATGTTTTCATCGCGCGCCACCGGCAGCAATTCGCGATACCGCCACATCGTTTCCTCCCGCTCGACGAGATCCTCGCGACTGACCGCCTCCCGCACCGCATCGAGGTCGTAGCGCACCCAGAGTGGTTTTCCCTTATGCAGGGTTTGAATGGTTCCTGCGGGTAATTTCGTGCCGTCAATCGCGGCTTCCAGATGGCTCACGCAATGGCGCTGCGATTGGGTCGTGATCATTGTTGTCTCTTTCTCACACCACAATGTCGATGCTATCGCCCTCGTTTCATACGATACACCCAGCGACCGTAGGCAAGAATCGCATGGACTCGCGCTGATAATGGCGGTTTTCGACTTGGATCGCGGCCAAATGCGGTTTCAGATCTCCACTTCCAGTAGGGGCTACGCTGTCGAAAACCGCCCCGGACACCAAGTAGCATGATTTCCCAGAAACCACCCAAAATGTCGATAATTCCCAGCACTGGAAAGCATCTTATCCAATCGCTGACGTTAGGAATATTCATGCCTTCTAGAATGGTTATGAACTAGGATTACGAGTGAAAACAGACCTGGGAGTCAACTGATTTGAGTTACCACGCCACCGTTCAGGATGTCTATCGCAAAGCCGCCCAAAATCCTGATGCCGGTCTGTGCTGCGTGCCTCAGGCCCCCAAGTACCTCCCCGGCCTTGTCATCCCGAGCATCATGCACGAGATGAACTACGGCTGCGGCACGACCGTTCACGCCCAGGACATGACTGAGAATCAGACGGTCCTCTACGTCGGCGTCGGGGGCGGTCTGGAAGCATTGCAGCTCGCCTATTACACCCGTCGTCCGGGAGGTGTCATCGCCATCGATCCCGTGGCGGAGATGAGAGACGCCGCCCAGGCGAACCTGCAGGAAGCGGCCATCCACAACGACTGGTTCGATCCGTCCTTCGTGGATATTCGCGATGGCGATGCCCTCGACCTTCCCGTGGATGATGATTCGATCAACCTCGCGGCCCAGAACTGCCTGTTCAACATCTTCGAGACCACGCAGAACGGCCAGCCGGGTGATCTCGAAAAGGCGTTGTCGGAGATGCATCGCGTGCTCAAGCCTGCGGGGAGACTCTCCATGTCCGATCCGATCTCGCCGCGCGATATGCCGGAGCATCTTCGCCAGAACGCCGAGCTTCGGGCCAGGTGCATGTCCGGCTGCCTCACCTACGAGCAATACCTGAACAAAATCGTGGAAGCGGGGTTCGGATCCTGCGAAATTCGATCGCGTCGGCCCTATCGCATGTTGGACCGGCGGCGCTATGAACTCGAGGAGGATCTGCTGCTCGAAACGATCGAAGTGTGTGCTTACAAGACGCCGGTGCCAAATGACGGGCCATGCGTGTTCACCGGGCGAATGGCAATCTATACCGGCTCGGAAGACCAGTTTGATGATGACAAAGGGCATGTGCTGGTCCGGGACATCCCCCTTCCCGTCTGTGACAAGACCGCCGTAGCGCTGAAGACGCTCAACAACCCGGATATCGCCGTCACTCCGTCCACCTGGCATTACACCGGGGGCGGATGCTGTTGAAAATAGTCTTGAGTCTTGAGCCTTGAGTCTTGCAAACTCCAAGCCTCACGACTCAGGTCTCAAGCCCCAAGACTCAAGTCTCAAGACCTCTCCAATGTCCACCATCGACCTTCCCATTCTGAACGGCACGAGCTTTCGAGCGAAATTCGAGACCGAGCTGCTGGCAGCGCCGGTCATTCGCACACTTCAAATCAACATCGGCTACGTGTGCAATCTCGCATGTCGTCACTGTCATGTGGAATCATCCCCGGCCCGTATCGCTCCCGAAGACAACATGAGCGAGGAAACGGCGCGGCGTATTGCGGACTGGGCATTGACGCAATCCTGCCTGCAAAATATCGATATCACCGGGGGCAGTCCCGAAATGAACCCGAACTTCCGGTGGATGGTCGAGATGTTTCACGAGGCGGGTCTGCACATCATGGATCGTTGCAACCCCACCATCATCGACTTTGTGGATCGCAAGACAGGCCGTTCCTACGAATGGGTTCCGGAGTTCCTCGCGACGAATCAGGTCGAGGTGATTGCGTCGATGCCCTGCTACTCCGAGGAGAACGTCGAGAAGCAGCGCGGCAAAGGCTCCTTTAACGCATCCGTCGAGGGTTTGCTCAAGCTCAATGCCGCGGGATACGGGGTTGACCCGAATCTTCGTCTGAACCTTGTCTACAACCCCGTCGGGGCCGTCCTGCCCCCGCCCCAGGACGACTTACAGGCTGACTATAAACGCGAACTGAAGGATCGCTTCGGCCTGGTGTTCAACGAATTGTGGACGATCACCAACATGCCCATCAAACGCTGGCGGCATGAACTGGAGCGAACCGGCGAGCTTGCATCGTACATGTCAATGCTCATCAACGCCTACAACCCCCATACCATCGACGATCTGATGTGCCGTCACCAGATCAACATCGATCCCCGGGGACGACTCTACGATTGCGACTTCAATCAGGCATTGGATATGCCGACTCCCCATCTTCACGACCGCTTCATCTGGGAGTTGGACGTCGATGATCTCACCGATCGCGTCATCGCCACAGATGATCATTGCTACGGCTGCACCGCCGGCGCGGGAAGCAGTTGTGGCGGGGCGCTTGCCTGAAACCGATTTTGCGGTCACACTTTCCTAACATCGTTCAGAGAATTTTCTTGAGCGCGAACAGGAAGTGTCCCTACAGTAGTATGCAACCCCCCGGCAAACCCCCCGGGCAAATTCCCGGATACTTATTTGGAACTTCGTCAGTTGCAGGCGCCGATCGTAGTTGCTCCGACCCGATCGGCGTCTGTTCTTTGTCTTCCTCGGATCTTCCGCCGGGATGCGATCAGACGTCCGGACGCGCGGGGCGGGTATCGATCTCGTCGATCCCCGCCGATTCACTTTCGATGAGCGGACTGAAGCGACTGCCGATCAATGGCACGCGATGATTGGGGTTCGCCTGCCGGGGCATGAGCGGTCTCACGAAGTAGATGACCACCAGCGCCCCGAGCGATCCCAGCCACAGGTAATCCAGCCATCCCAGGTAGACGAACAGCGAAGTCATCATCAACAACAGCATGGTCGTGGGAATCATTCCTTCCCAGGCCAGACGCATGAGTTGATCGAAGCGGAAGCGCGGCAGCGTCCAGCGAATCATCATGACCAGAAAGACCAAGGCGAAGACCTTGCCGAGAATGACGCCGAACTGAAGCAGAATCAGCAGTATGCCCCCGTTCATGGGGAGATCCCAGCCCACCCCGAGCGGATTGAGCGACCAGCCGCCGAGAAACAGCAAGGTGAAAAACGCGCCGCCCACGACCATGTGAATGTATTCGCCCATGAAAAACAGCGCCCACTTCAGGGACGAGTATTCGGTGTGCCAGCCTCCGATGAGTTCCTGCTCGGCTTCGGCCAGGTCGAATGGCGCCCGGTTCGTCTCGGCGAGCAGGCAGACGAAAAACAGGATCGCAACGATCGGCAGGTGAATGATGAACCACTCGCCTCCCGCGAGTTGCTGCGAAACAATCTCGTACGGTCGAACGGAACCCGCGGCGAGAATCACGCACAACAGGCACAGCCCCATGGGAATCTCGTAACTGATCATCTGGCAACTTGCGCGCAGGCCGCCGAGAAAAGAATACTTGTTGTTTGATGCCCAGCCCCCGAGACTCACGCCGTAGACCCCGAGCGAGGCCACCGCGATGAGATAGACGATGCCGATGTTGATATCGGCCCCGATGATTTTGACTTCTCCCGACAGCCCGAAAAATGGAATGGAGGCCAGATCGAGTGTGCCCCCCCAGGGCAGGATCGCGAAACCGATCATCGCGGGCAGGACCGTGAGGCCGGGGGCGAGAATAAACAGCACCTTATCCACACCCCGGGGCATGAACTCTTCTTTGAATATCAGCTTCAAGCTGTCGGCAACGGGCTGGAGCAGCCCGAATGGTCCCACGCGATTGGGGCCGCAACGATCCTGTACCCAGGCGCTGATCTTCCGCTCCAATAGGACAAGATACATCGCCGCCCCGAGAAACATGTTCAGCATGAGAAAAATCACCACCATGGAGGTGATGAACTGAGCCGTGACGAATTCGGGCATCCACGCGGGCATGGGAGGGGCAGTGTATCGGCTCTCACGGTAGTTGGCGAGCAATGAAAGCCCTTTGATCGCCCTTTCCGCTCATCTGAAGACGAAAGTGAGGCTCCGCTATTAAACAGAGCCTCACACGGATTATCTCATAGAGACCAAAACTACGAAGATCAGCGTCTGATCATCACCTTGTATTGATAGCGTATCTGGCGGGTCTCCCCCGGAGCCAGTTGTAGTGTCCACTTCAACTCACGGGAAGGATTCACCCGCCAGGCTCCGGCGGCCAGCAGTACGGACTCGGGATCATCATCGGCAGAGATGAGTTCGCCACTGAGTCCTCGCTGAATCACCATCAGGACCGGCTCCTTGCGATGATTGGAGATGTCAAGCATGCCGTTGATGATCGTGCGACGATAGTTGTACCCATCCAGGCTGACATTCTCTCGGCTGTCTTCCTGCTCGAGTTCGGTAGCCTTGGTCCGGACACTCAATGTCCTGTTGATGGGCAAAACCATTTCTTCCCCGGGACTGGTCCAGTAGATCGTCTGTTGACCGAGTACGAGCCCGTTCGAGGTAACCATGGCTGGCCCCGTGGTCAGGGATCGCTCAAGCGGATTTCTGAACCGGATTGAATCCCAAGAGGAATTCCGGTCGTCGGCGTTTGCTGAGCGGGTCGTTCTGCTTGTCTGCCGCCCCCATTCATCACGCTCATCGGGCACAGTCCAGAGAATGATCCGCTCATAGGCTCCGGTGGTGTCGGCGAGAGTCATGTACAAAGTATCGCCCACTCCGAGTGTATGCCTGCCGATGGACTTGTAGTGTAGATCAATCCCGTCTTCGAGGGGAACATCGATCTCACCGCCGGCGGAACGCGCCGGGGAATAGGTCGATACCGACTGTGCCCTGACTTCACCTCTGGATTGATGCGTCAGACTCGAGCGTCCCCCCAGTTCGCGGAAGAAAGTGGAGAGATTCGTCGAGGGTGAAATCGGTGAGCGTACGTGCCCAAACTCGATAGCGGGATATCCCGAGATCAGCAGAATCTCGACATCCTCCCAGGGTTCCAGTTCGTTGCGGACGACTGCTTTCTGTCGGAATCTCATTTGGCTTGGTTCGGTGATATCCAGAGCGTAACTCGGCGCCCAAGTAGCTCCCCGGGTCAGATAGAAAATGCTTATCCTGGACTTGGCATCCTCCTCCAACTGAGTGACATCAAGACGCATCACCGGCCGCGTGATCGAAACCGGAGGCGCCGCCTCATCTACCACGAAGTACGCCACTGTGCTCGGATCGATATGGACCTCGCCTTGATCGGTTTCGAGCACGATAAAAGTCTGACGCATCGACTCGGCAGCTGGACGGTTGCTCCAGCCGGTGTATGCACTAATGGAACCCGGATACACGTTCCAGTGATTTCTACGCGAGGTAACGAGCGTCTTGTCACGCCATCGCAACACGCGTCCCTTCACCGATCCCAGATACTCCTGATTGAAGTGAATCGTCACTCGACCGCCTTCGAGACTGGCGACATGAGTGGAGCGTTGAATAGGGGATTCGTCCGCAGCAACCTCCGCCAAGGTGATCCGAACAACGACCTCCGCCGGGCTCTCGACCCAGAATGTGCCGTGGACCGGCTCGGGCAGATCCATCAGATCGAAGGTGCCATTGCCGGGCACTTCGACGGTGCGGCGCACGACGGCGAGCCCGTTCTTGAAGAGCCCCACCGACTCGATCTTTGAATCCAGCACAATGGGTTGATCTTCAGCCCGTCCGCGCTGGTTGAGCATGCACATCGCCACGCCAATGAAAAGTCCAACCAATACCTGGCGTTGATTCATCATGACTCAAGCTCCTTAATTGTCCTGCATTCCCGACTGCTATCCACCCTTCGTGTCCGTTGAACGTGGAAGCATGAACTTTCATGCAGTGACTCTCTGAATTCCGGAGACGAAATTCATTCGGACGTCCTGGGTGTCATAACCGCGATCCCCCTCCGGGATGGCTCCCGAACCATTTGAGTTCGATGATCGACAGTGCAATAACCGAATCAATGGGTCAGAAGTTCAGCCTGACCGACCCCCTGAGCCAAGTCTGTCAACTCGGCCTTCGGCCTTGCCAGGTGCGGGAAGTAATCCTGCAGCGCCGCCACTGACCACGCCCCGGCCCGCAGGGCCTGGATCGCCTGCACTGCCGCTCTCGCGCCGGTGATGGTGGTGATCATGGGGACGCCCGCACTCACCGCCATGGCCCGGATTCGTCCCTCGTCGGTATGCGCACCCTTTCGGGTGGGGGTGTTGAAGATGAGCTGGATCTCGCCGCTGGTGATCTTATCGAGTATGTTCGGTCTCGCCCCTTCGGAGATCTTTCGCAGCAGTTGCGTATCGACGCCGTGGGTGCGGAGAAAGTCGTTGGTTCCCCGCGTGGTGATGACGGTGAATCCCATCGAAACCAGCCCTCGGGCGATTTCCACGCAATGCGTCTTGTCAGTTTCACGAACCGACAGGAAGACGTTGCCGGACACCGGAAGATCATTACCCGCGGCCATCTGAGCCTTGGCCAGGGCCACCGGCAGAGAGCGATGGATACCCATCACCTCCCCGGTTGATCGCATCTCCGGGCCGAGGATGACATCCACGCCGGGGAACTTACGGAACGGAAATGCCGGCACCTTGACCGAGAAGAACCCGCTGTCGGGAATTTCATCCACGTGAAGCTGATCGAGCGACGCCCCCATCATCACCTTCGCCGCGATCCGCCCCCACGCCTGGCCCTTGGCCTTGGCCACGAAGGGCACGGTGCGCGAGGCCCGGGGATTGACCTCGATGATGTACACCGTCTCGTCCTTGATCGCCATCTGGACGTTCATCAGTCCCCGCACGCTCAGACGCTCGGCCAACAGTCGGGCCTGTGATTTGATCTCTTTGATGATGGCCGGAGGAAGCGAATAGGGAGGGATGGTGCAGATTGAATCGCCGGAATGCACTCCCGCCTCCTCGATATGCTCCATGACCCCCGCAATGACGGCCCGATGCTTGCCGGGGGCGATCGTCAACTGGCGACTGGCGCTGGCGGCGTGGGGCAGGAAATCCGCCACCACATCCACATCAACCTCCACCGCTTCTGACAGGAAACGGTCGATCAGCACTGGCGCATCGGCGAGTTCCGAGACGACCACCGCATTGCTCATGTAATAACGGAGCGATTCCTCGTCGAAGCAGGTTTCCATGCCCCGCCCGCCGAGGACATAACTCGGACGCACCAGCACGGGATAGCCGAGGTCGCGGGCGATGGATACCGCCTCATCCAGGGAATAGGCGATGCCATTGTCCGGCTGCTTGAGGTTCAGCTCTTCGAGCATCGACTTGAAGCGGTCGCGGTCTTCGGCAAGGTCAATCGCCTCCAGACTGGTGCCGATGAGCGGCACGCCGGCGGAAACCAGCCCCGCCGCGAGATTCAAAGGCGTCTGCCCCCCGAACTGCACGATGCAACCGACCACACTTCCATCGCGATTCTCGACATCGATTCCCCCCCCGTTGAGACGCTCGACGACATTGAGCACATCCTCCAGTGTCAGCGGCTCGAAAAAGAGAAGATCGCTGGTGTCGTAATCGGTGCTGACCGTCTCCGGGTTGGAGTTGATCATGACCGATTCGTAATCCATCTCCGAACAGGCGAAGGAGGCCTGGCAACAACAGTAGTCAAACTCGATGCCCTGCCCGATGCGGTTCGGTCCGCCCCCGAGGATGATGATTTTCTTCCGGTCGGAAATCCTGATCTCATCATCGCACACCCCCCGGACTCCCTCTGATGATGTTTCATCAGTGAAGCTCGATTCGTAGGTCGAGTAGAAGTACGGCGTCGCCGCCTCGAGATGCCCTTTGGGCCGCGCGCTCTTTCCGGTACGCACTTGCAGGGCCACCGATGGCCGGCCGTGGGCGCGCGGCGAGGATTATTCCCGCCGCGGGCGAGCCGACTTGATGTTGGTGGCTTACATCCCTGAAGGCTGCAGTTGCAATCTCGCCATTGCGGCAAGGGGGCGCGCCTGCAACTCGAGTCGCCCGGCCGTCCCGGTAGTCTCCGCGGCGCGCGAGTGAGCGTTTCACGTAGCGACGGCCGAGTCATGAAACGGGAGCTACGTCTTCAGAGTTGACTTAGCAGCCTCTGCCGCGCTTTCGAGGACAAGGAGGGATGGCGAGATCCTCTCAGAAGCCTCTGGCTCAAGGTCATTCAGATACTGCCTCGCCGCCGCCACACCGCGTTCTTGCCGAATTTCGTTGTACCGGTCGGTGAACAGCCGGTCCTGGACTTCCTGGAGTTCTTCATCGGTCACGTTTCTAGTCTCCTCTCGCGTAATTTTCTGATATCGCTGGCCCCTGTCAATTTGCATCAAATCCTTTCTCTAATTCGCGGTCTACTTAGATAACAATTTCAAGGCAGTTTTGGCCAAGAAATTCACCGAAATATTTTTGTGTATTTTTCCAGCAAAATGCGGCACAAATATTTGCAAGGCATTGAACCGTACGGCGAACCCCTGGGAATGAAGGGACCTCCTGTTCAGCTCACCCGAAAATGATCTGTGCACTGTAAATGAAATATCGGGCTATTGCAACCGTGAAAGCATATCACGAAACTGATGTCTCTTGTCGACGGACAAGTTGTACGCGCCTGGGCATGATCCCTAGATCGTCGCTAAAAAACGCGGACGGCGGGACGTGCGCGTTCCCACGTAGGAAACATCGGAAGCGCCACCGTACAACACCAGAACTTCCCTGGCAAGTAGTGTATCCACTCGGCAATTGCGATCATCGCCATTCTACTTCCGAATCTCAGACGCTCTGTATCATCGTCGATGCTCTACCACCCCGCGCCGGGCCGCTGAGCATGAACATCTTTCCCTTCCACAGGTCGTAGATGCTAGGCATCCCCAATCACGCGTCAACCCCTTTTGGCGTAAATCGTGCCGATGCACCGGGTGAAGACCTCACGACCTATAACCAGCGGTGGGGCGGGGCAAGATCGTCATCCACCGCAAGGTCATCTCCCCGAAGTTCGGCAGATTCATCTTCGTGCGTAGGGTCATGATTGCCTCTGCGCGGTTGAATACGGAGAGCTGATAATCCTTGAATTGTGCAGTTGCAGTAATTGAGTGTGTAGCCGGGTGGGAAGTCGAAGTCGCCATTCGGCT
>JADFSH010000071.1 GCA_022560875.1 Planctomycetota bacterium
GATGGGGAATTCATTTCCGGGGCCGGGGGTCAGGTAATCATCGAAGAAGTTCCATGCCGTCAGCCCGTCGGAGGACACGGTTCCAGCAGATACACCAGCAGGTTGCCCAAAGGCTGGGCGGTATAGACGATGTGCGATCCCGGGAGGTAGGATTTCTTGACCATGTTCGCTTCGGCGTCGGCGAGGACGATTTTGTGGCCCTGAAATCTGCGCTCCGCCCGCTCGACGTAGGTGATCGTATAGACCTCGCACAGCGCTTCGCCTTCAAACGGCTCGACGGTGATGCCATGCTGGATGAGCTTTTCGATGATCGCCTTCATCTCGGGTGTATGCGGAATGAGGTAGGCATAGGGCCGCGTCACGCTGAGCGTTGATTCGTAGTGATCAAGATGCACGAGTGGGTAGTCTCTTTCAATCGCGGTGGGGCGGGGGCGGCCCCGCTCGGAAATCTCCATCTCGTAGCCCAGGATCGTCGCAGGCTGGTTCGCCGCGGCAATCCGGTGACGCAACGCGATGGTGTCGGTCGGTTGGGGATTTTCTCCCGCTTCGATCACTTGCATGCGGGTTTCATCGTGAAGTTTGCGAATGGCGTCGGCGTTCTCGGCGGTGAAGATCATCACCTCCTCGACGAACGCTTTGGTGCAGAGAATGCGATCCCGGTAACTCGCATAGGAATACGCCTCGGAGAGGATCGCGATCGTTCCCCGCAAGCCGTGATAGTGACCGCCGAAACGCGGCTTGCCTTCGTACGTCGCCCAGGTTTCCGGCGGGCCGCGCCAGTTGAAGTTGCCGTAGTAGAACAGGTGATAGCCGGTTTTTTCAAGAACACGTTTCGTCACCACCGGAAGAATCTCATTGCGCGTATATTCGACCGGGCCGGGTATCGCCGCGGGGTGACGAGGCGTTTCGTAGGTCAGTGTGTAGCGATGATACGATCCGTTGGTGGTGTGCAGGTCCATGATCACATGGGGATCCCATTCCGTGGCGAAGCGCACCATCGCCCGGGCTTCCGGTGTTTCGAGCTTGATGTAATCGCGATTCAGATCGAGTCCCTGCGCGTTGGGTCGCAAACCCATTTCCACCGGGCCGCGTTGTCCGCGACGGTGCTCTTCATTGAGGCCGAACTCGTCATTGCCATCGGCGTTATAGATCGGGGCGAGGACGATGACGAGTTTTTCGAGCAGGGGATGGTTCGGGGTGGTGGCCAACTCGCGGGCGAGCATGAGCAGAGCTTCCTTGCCGCACACTTCCCCGGCATGGATGTTGCCGAAGGCGAAGAAGATGGGTTTGCCGGAAGCCCGGGCCTGGGCTGCATTCTCTACCGGGGGGTCGGAGAGAATGACGAGGGGGATTGACCTGCCCTCGACGGTCGTGCCCAGTTCACCTCGCCGCATGATGGAGGATCGGGCCTCAATGCGATCGAGAAGATCCATAACCTGGGCATGCCGGGATGTGAGGGTGAAATCGCTTGATTCCGCCACCGTGAGCAGATCACTTGGCGGGGCGAAGATTATCAGCGAAAGCAGAAGAGCGGCAGTCATGTCAGTCTCCCTTGACTCCGGTTACCTTGAAGGGCATGGTTATGATTAAAGGCACATCATCTGTGAATCTAAGGGGAACCACGGCATGACGCAACGGGGCGAGCGGCAAATCGAGAAACTGTGCGAGGAGGCGACCTGCCCCGCGTGCGAGTATTCCCTGCGGGGACTGAGGGAGGAGGTCGTAACCTGCCCCGAGTGCGGATTGAAAATCAACATTGTCAAATTTGTGACCACGCAATGGAAAGGACCGTGGTACAAGGCCCCGATGTACGACGCCTTGGCGATACCCGTGGGCTGGACGCTCTTCGTCGTGGCGACGATCTATTTCACCAGCTACAGCAATCGTGACGGGTCGTTCGAGTTCTCCGTGTGGCATGGCCTGGGGCTGATACTCGCGATAGCAGTGGGGGCGTGGATCATGCGTGTGATCAACCGCCGGTTCGGCGATGCTGATGCGGTTCGGCTAACGATCCTGCTGCATGTGATACTGGCGGTTTACGTGGCGTGTTTGTTCGTATTCTTCCAAGAGCTTGAGAGCCTCCTGGCCCTGACCAGTTTCTTCGTGTGGTCCGAATGTCTGCGGCTCGGCATGATCTTTGGGGCGATCATTTTCGTGATCATATGTGCGCGGCGAATTGAAAAATACGTGGGCGGCCGCTGCATCCGACGCTACCTTCGCCTTGCCACCGAATCGTGATACGATACGGAAATGAACATCGACCAGGCCCGGACCCTGATGAACGAATGGACTGAGAGCGAGGCTCTCCGTGTCCACATGGAATGCGTCGCGGCGTGTACGGGGGCGTATGCGAGTCAGTATCACCCCGGCGATAACGACCAGCGCGAGCGGTGGGTCGTCACCGGCCTTCTGCACGATTACGACTACGAGCGGCATCCCTCGCTGGAGGAGCACCCCAAGGTCGGCGTCCAGAACCTCCGCGACACCACCGATGTCGATGACGGGATCTGCGAGGCGATCATGGCCCACAACCCCGCCACCGGCGTCCCCCGGAACTCGGAACTCGCCAAGGCCCTGTTTGCAGTCGATGAGCTGTCGGGCTTCATCGTCGCCTGCGCCAAGGTTCGTCCCAACGGCATCAGCGACATGAAGGCCAAGAGCGTCAAGAAGAAGCTCAAGGACAAGGCCTTCGCCGCCGCGGTCTCGCGCGAAGACATACGCATCGGCATCGAGGAACTGGGGGTCGATCAGACCGAGCACATTCAGTTCTGCATTGACGCGATCAAGGTCGAAGCGGAGCGGCTTGGCGTATAGCGGGTCTTGACAACGCCCGGGTCAAGATAGGCGATTTCACTGCTCGCGCAGCGGATATCCGGACGTTCTCCACGGCCCGGCGCTACTTTTTATGGTGATGTTGCTGTCGCGTTATTGAGCGTGATACCCCGCTCCGGCATAATGCAATGAGTCACTGAAAAGGAGACCTCATGCTGATCGCTCGAATTTGTCTGATCTTGGGGTTGGTTGTCTGCGGCATGTTCGCCCCGGGGTCATCAAAGAACACTCGGACCATGCTCGCTTCGCCTTCGATCGACCTGCAGTTGATCACCGGCGTTCCCACCATCATGACCTCCAGGCTCGATGCCGCGCCGTTTTCGGTCGCAGCCGATGTCATCAACGCCGTCCGCAGCGGTTTTCCGACGCTGATGAAAGGGATGAACAGAACCGAAGTCGCCGAGCTTATCGGCAGCCCACCCCAGACTCTGTCGAGTGAGCGCTGGGTGTATGACTATTATGATCCGTCGAGTCAGAAGATAGAACTGTATGTGATGAATTTCGCCGAGGGCAGGCTCACGGGAAAGAGCAGCATGCTCATTCGTTCCGGGCAATGATCAGCGTAACCCGCACATAATTATGAAGTACGGATCTTCTCGCTGGCTTCCGTCTTGATCTCGATTTCCACGGTCGGCGATGCATCTAGCACGTGACGGACGGTGCGGGCGATCGAGTTGGGATCGAGCCCGGCTTCCTCGAGCTGACCGTCACGGGAATCATGATAGATCCAGCGACAGGGAATGGCGAGACGGGTGACGAGGCGGGCGTCGAGTTTCCTCTCGTTGCAGGCGTCGATGACTGACGAGCCGAAACCGCCTTCGATGCCATGATCCTCGACGGTGATGATGGGGATGCCGCGCTGAAGGAGCGATTGAATGAGATCGACATCGACCGGCTTGGCGAAGCGGGCGTCGTAGACGTTTATCTTGTATTCACCGTTGAGAATATCCACCGCTTTCAGGGCGCTGATGGCCATCGTGCCGTAGCCGAGGATCGCGGCGTCGGGCTGATCGTGCTGAAGCAGGGGCCGGGCCTTGCCGAGTTTGAAAGGGGGAAATTCATCAGCGGCCACTTCACACCGGTCACTGACATTGTCGCGGGGATAGCGGATGCTGCTCAGGCCTTTTTCATAATTGCGCATGAACTCAAGACCGGCCTTGAGGCTGGACTCGTCCATTGCCGCCATGAGCACGGAATTCGGGAAGACCCGCAGCAGGCTGATATCGCAGAAGCCGTGATGCACCGCGCCGTCGCCCCCGACCAGGCCCGCCCGATCAAGACAGAGACGCACGGGGAGTCCCTGGAGGGCGACTTCCTGAAAAACCTGATCGAAAGCGCGCTGGAGGAAGGTGGAATAGACCGCGAAGAACGGTTTGAAGCCGGTCTTGGCGAGGCCCGCCATCATGTCCATGGCGTGAGATTCGCAAATGCCGGTGTCCCAGGTGCGCTCGGGAAACTCCGGCAAGACCTTGGAAATACCCGTGCCGTCCGGCATGGCCGCACTGCAGGCGACGATCTTCTCGTCGCGTTTCATCATTTCAATCATCGCATCGCCGAACGCGCTGGTGAAGCTGCGTCCCGAAGTCTTCAGCTTTACCTTGCAGCCTTCACTCTCGAGATGCTGGTCATTGGTGACCTCAAACGGTTTCGGCGAGTGAAACGTGGTGGCGTCGCCTTCGGCAAAATTGAAACCCTTACCCTTGACGGTATGAACATGCAGCACCAGGGGCCGATCAAAACTTTTCACCTCGAGAAGAATATCCACGAGGGTGGGGATGTCATGACCGTCGATGGGGCCGACGGTGAGCAGGCCGAATTTTTCAAACCACGCATCCTCGGTGACAAAGTCCTTGGCGACCTCCCCCAGACGGTGATACATCTCTTCAACAATGGAGCCTCCGGGAAGGTGGGAGACAACATCCTTGCCCATCCGCTTCATCTTGCGGAAGGCGGGATTGACGCGGACCCG
Organism: Planctomycetota bacterium; assembly: GCA_022560875.1. Taxonomy (GTDB): domain Bacteria; phylum Planctomycetota; class Phycisphaerae; order Phycisphaerales; family SM1A02; genus JADFSH01. The sequence goes on from JADFSH010000071.1 coordinate 4,802, forward strand.
ATCGAAGTATGCCGCCACCGCCCCCTGGGGCTTGGCGATCGACATGCCATTGTCATTGAGCACGACGAGAAACTGGCGTTTGAGGGTGCCGGCGTTGTTGAGCCCTTCCATCGCCACGCCATTGACGATGGAGGCATCCCCGATGAGGGCGACGACTCGTCGTCCGTCAGGATTGGTCTTCGGTTCAAACGCTTCACCCTTGAGGGTGTCACCCCGCGCCATTCCCACGGCGGTCGAAATCGACGTACCGGCATGACCGACGGAGAAAAGGTCATAGTCCGATTCACGCGGATCGGGGAAGCCTGCGATGCCGTGTTTCTGTCTCAGCCCGGAGAGCAGGGGGAATCGCCCGGTGAGCAGCTTGTGCGGGTAGCACTGATGGCCCACGTCGAAAAGAAGACGGTCATGGCTGAAATCAAAAACGTAGTGCAGCGCGATGGTGAGTTCGACAACCCCGACATTGGGTGCGAAATGGCCCCCAGTCTTCATGATCTGACCACAGATGGCCTGCCTGATGTCCCGAGCCAGTTCGGGGAGCTGATCGATGCGCAGTTTCCTGAGATCAACGGGACTCTTTATGGTGGGGAGAATCTTCATATCCATGTTGAGTCATTCCGATACGGGTGAAACAGGCGTTGGAGTATCAACTGGGGGTGTGATGCTTTCTCTGCTTAACTTTAGAGTGTCAGTCTCATCAGTGTGCCATGATAGGCATACAAGAGGGTACGCTCATCGAGTGCGAATCGCCAAATAGTTGCATAATTCGCCAAGTGGTGCGGCCGGGGGGCCCAGGGGTTTGATTGATTCCAGAGCATGGGTCTGGAGGGTGAGAATCTTCTGGCGGGAGGCATCAATACCGAAAAGTCCCGGAAAGGTGAGCTTTCCAGCCGATTGATCCTTACCCGTCGCCTTGCCGATATGTTCGGAGGATTGGGTGACATCGAGCAGATCATCAACGATCTGGAACATGAGGCCGATCGTCTCCCCGAAATCGGTGAGCGCGCCGAGTTGCTCTGAATCTGCCTTCCCGCAGATGGCTCCCAGCCGACACGCACCGCGAAGGAGAGCCCCGGTCTTGTTGCGATGAATGAGCGCGAGGCGGTCGGATTCGCTGATTTCAGACCCAAACCCCCCGATGGTGTCATATACCTGGCCGGTGATCATTGCGGTGGTGGCGTGGGCCAGCTCAAAAGTCAGCAAGGAGCGTTGCGTATCCGGCAGATCCGATTGGCCGATGATCTCAAACGCGATCGATATCATGATGTCGCCGGTCAGAATCGCCATTGCCTCGGTCGAGTGGATATGCAGCGCCGGACGACCTCGACGCATGTCGTCATCATCCAGAGCCGGCAGATCGTCATGAACGAGGCTGAAACAGTGGATCATTTCGAGGGCGGCGGCGGCAGGGAAAGCGGTCTCAAGGCTGCCGCCTAACGCCTTGCAGGAAAGCAGGGTGAGAACCGGTCGAAGCCGCTTTCCACCCGACAGGCAGGCATAGCGCAGCGCGTCGAGGAGGTTTTCCGGCAGGTCCAACTGCTCGATTCGCACGGCGAGATCGGCATCGACGAGTAGGGCCAGATCGGTCAGCACCGGTATTTCGGATTCGGTTGCCGCCTGTGTCACGGCCGTATTGTACTCTCGAGGCCCGTTCTTTGGGAGACAGGGCATCTCAATCGGTTCATTGTCCTATCATGAAAATGATGTCAACCCTTACCCATGATCTGGCCATGCTTATCCAGCGCGGCGGATTCGTCATGGTGCCGCTGCTGATGCTCAGCATCATCAGCCTCACCCTGATCATCGAGCGATGCTGGTTCTGGTTTCAAACCCACGGTCCGATGAGCATCCGACGGCTGGCCAGTTTGAACGATGCTCTGAGGCGGGGTGACAGGCAAAAGGCTTCAAAGCTGGTGGCGAGAGATAGAACGCCATTCGGAGTCGTGGCGAACCAACTGCTGAAACGGGGAGCCTCCGATGCCGTGGTGGTGGAGGTAGTGGAAAGCCAGAGGCCGCGTCTGGATCGGTTTATGGTCACGCTTTCCACGATTATCACCGCCGCTCCTCTGCTGGGCATCCTGGGGACGGTATTCGGCATCATCCAGTCCTTTCAACTTCTGGGCGAACAGACGACCCTGACCGATCCGCGCGATGTCTCCGCGGGGATCGCGGCAGCCCTGCTCACGACGGCCCTGGGGCTGATCGTGGCCCTGATCACGCTGTTTCCGTACATGATTTTCCGCAGCCATGTCGAGCGGGCGATCGGCCGGCTGGAATCCATCATCGCCGCCGCCCAACAAGGAGAGTCGGCGGCTCAAGGCACTTCTCAAGAGGCGATACAGGCTGAAACCGAGTCGCCGGCGGTCGTTCATCGCCTGACGCCGGCCTCAGAGCGAGCGACTTCCCCGACCGTGTCTACGCGGGGTCAATCCTGAAGGAGACCTGATGACGCACCTGCGTATCAATTGGTTTTACGGACTGGTCACTACCTTATGCGCTACGGCGGCACTGACGCGCGGAGCCCTGGCGAAACAAGATGGTGCCAATACCCAACCCGAATCGCAGACCATCAAGCAGCCGTTTCTCAAAGTGACCGAGGAGAAACGCAAATGGATCGCACTGGAGATCGCCCTGCGTGAATACGAGCATCCGGAGGGCAAGGGGCCGAAGATCGCGCTGGTGGGCGTCGCGCACATCGCGGATCGCTCCTTCTATCGCGCCGTGCAGAAATCGCTGAGCGAGTACGATCTGGTGCTGTATGAATCCGTACTTCCCGCGGGAGCGAAAGGCGCGGGAGGAACGACAGATAAGGAGCGGGTCGAAAGCACGAAGGCGGCGATGGGATTTGTCGGCGGGGTCATCGAATCGCATTACCACCGGAAGAACCGATATCCGGACGGCACGAAGGAACTCAGGGCATTTGCCGCCAAGCGCGATGCGCGTCTCGGCCAGTGGATCAGCGCTGCGCTTCAGGATGCGTGGGGCAATGAACTCATCTACGAAAGCGATGAAGATGACGAATCATTTTCGCTGTTGAGTTTCGGAGAAGACGGCAAAAAAGGAGGCGATGGCGTTGCGGGGGATCTGGACCTGACGGATTTCTGGACGCCCGGACCGGTTGATGCCGCATCATCCGATGACAACATCCAGGCCCAGCTTGCCGATGCCCTACGCCTGAAATTTCAGCTCGAAGCCCTGGATTATGACCAGGAGGACTGGGTGTGCAGTGACATGGCCATGGATGAGGTCGATCGAGCCCTGAAGGAGCGCGGGGTGGAATTCGAGCTGGTCGCAGGCGCCTTGGCGGGAACGTCATTCTTAGCGAAGATCGCCAAGCTCTTCCTGGTATTCCTGCGTGTCGCGGATACTTTTTTCGACGGGGCGATTGCCGATACGTTCAAGGTTCTCCTCATTGAAATGCTGGGCGATGAAGCGATCATGGAAATGAGCATGGTGCAGTTTGGCGAGGGCTTCAATGAGGTCATCGTGGAGATGAGAAATCAGGTGGTCATAGACGACTTGAAACGCATCATCGAGAACCAAGGCAACGGGGAGAATCCCGGGGTATCTTCGATCGCAGTGCTCTACGGGGCGGCCCACATGCAGGATATGGCCCGGCGACTGATGGACCAGCTCGGTTATCTGCCCACAGAAGTGAAGTGGAACCGGGCGATTGAAGTCGATCTTGAGGAATCGGCAGTTTCGCAAAGGGAACTCATGCAGATTCGGCTGATGGTTCGCAATGCCATGCGCCAGCAGATGTCCCCTCGATAGCGGGCAGGACATCACGTCGCAAAGCGCACGCAAACACGTTATGAATCCGTATGGGTGAATTTACGGGCCGGAACCTCATCGACCTGCTCAGCGCCGGGGATCCAGATCGACTGGTCAGACAATGCGCCGGGGGTCTGGACGTCGGTGTGGCCATCGGCATAAAAGACCGCGGCAGCGCCGGTATAACGACCGAGGGGAACGGCGGATTGCCGCAACACCTCGACGGAGTATACGTCCCCAACTCCCGGTTGCAGCTCGCTCCCGGGACGGATGTTGCCCTGGCCCGGCATTTGCCAGCGGGCTTCCTCGGCGAGGACGGGGGGCACGGCTAAGTGAAACCCCGGTACGTCGCTTGGTCCGGGGTGATACAGGCCCGGATCACGCTTCGTCGTGGAACAGAAGACGAGCATCTTGTCGGAAAAGCGGATGGTGGAAGGCGATCTCGCGACGACGTTGACAAGCTTGCCCTTGGTGTTGTGCGAACTGGCAAACCGAAACGAGGGTCGGGGAGATGAGCCTGAGGTCATCTCCCAGAACCCGCCGATGTAATAACCGTTGTATCCAAACGCAGGCTGGAGGGCAAAGGAATCGGCATTTTCATACAGATCCTGAGTCACCATGTCGCTTTCATCGAGATGCTGTTGCAGAATCATGGGTTCGTTGTTCATGTATGCGAAAAGACGCCACGGCCACGGCGCAGCAATATCTTGCGGAATATTTTCATCGACAAGATTTCTGCCGGCGATGATGTTCGGATATTTATAACTCACATCCCAGACCGTCTGGACCTGTGAGTCAAGAAATCCCGGGAGTGCGGAATCGTTGTTGTCCTGGGCGTAAAGGAACCAGGCCACCCCGACCTGGCGAAGATTACTCAGCTCCCGGGTCTTCTTGCTCCGGAGATGCACGCCTCTCAATGCGGGCAGGGTGAGCGCAAGCAGGGCGGCGATGATCGCGATGACGATCACCAGCTCGATCAGAGAAAACCCTGTTCGCAGAACGTGCCCATCGTGAGAACGGCACGATGACCCGGGGCGATAAGGGAAGGATCTTTTCACGTGAGACATGGTAAGACAATGATCCGAACTGGTCAGGGTTGGGCCGGCTTGCGATGACCTGGAACCGGGAAAGACAAGCTAACGATAAGTTTTGATTTCAAATCAGGCATATTCCAGCATTTTACATATTAGTTTTCCTTGCAGGACGCTGAAAAGCTCAAGGGAGCGGGGTGGGAGGATTAAGGGTGAAAGGTGATTCGGATCGGAGGTGACGGGCGATGTCCGCAAGAAATCGCGGATCAAACATTGCGAAAAGGTGAGAAAATGAGCCGGGTATATTCGCCACCCACCAGGGATGGCGACCGGGAGGGGCCGCGTTGGCGGGCCCGACGATGACATCACCCAGGCGGGTGTACGGGTAGATTTCGTAATCAGCGTTTTTCCACGCCAGGTCGAGTTTGTTGAGGAAGGGTGAGTCCTTCTTCATGTCCTTGATGCGGGAGTCGAAGGTGAGCAGCCAGGCCAGTTTCGCCCCGCGATGAGGCGTGCTGATGGTGAACATTCGCCGGATCTGTAGTCGCCTCCCGCCCTCCGCTTTCACAGCGGCGGCATGGCGTGCGACCAGCCCGCCCATCGAAATGGCAATCACGTCGATTTCGGTCGTCACCTCGGGGTCGTCAGAGGGAAAGGCCTCATGGACCTTCTCAATCACCCGCGCACGACATTCATCGAATGTTCCGCAGCCGAAAAATGAGATGCTGATGATCAGATCCTCAGCGTCCACCATACGTCGGATTCGCCGGGCAACTCCCGACGAGGCGATACCGGGATCGTAGATGCCGCCCAGTACGACGATCGGGCGCGCAGGTTTTTTCGTGTGCTCCGCCATATCCAGGAGAGCAAGTCTGGCATCGGCTCGTGTCAGGGGGAAGGAGGGATTCAGAGGCACATCGGCGGAACATCCAGCCCACAACAACATGCCGGCCAGCAGAAGACAGAGCCGCAGCGCCCGAAGGCAGTCCGGTCCCGGCTTCGTCGCAGCCATGATCCGCTCTCCTATGACCTGCCTACGGTGATCTGCTCGACGAGACCGGAAGTGATTTTCGCCCTGCCGCTGCCGAGTTCTCCGATCGGATCGGGCGGAATTATCTCAACGTTTTTTTGTCCCAGGGTGGCGTCTCCGCTTCGAACGCGATCCTGAAAAATCTGACATTCCGCCAGCAACCGTTCGAGAATCTCATCTTCAGGCACATTGGCCACGCGCTCGCCCTGAACATAAATTATGCCGCGACGATCGCCGGCGAAAACGGCGATGTCGGCGCCTTCGGCCTCCCCGGGGCCGTTGACCACGCAACCCATCACTGCGACCTTGATAGGCACTTCGATTTCGTGGGCGAGCTTCTTGCGAACTTCCTGGACGAGGGTGAACAGATCAACCTGAATGCGACCGCACGTCGGGCAGGCGATGAGCTCCGCCCCGACTCGGGGGCGTAGGCCGAGGCAATAGAGCATCTCCAGTCCGTCTTCAACTTCATGCACCGCGCGGCTGGCGTAACTGATGCGGATCGTATCACCGATGCCATTGGCCAGCAGCGTGCCGAGGGCGACGACGCTGCGTATGGTGCCGGTTTCCTTCGGTCCGGCGTGGGTGACGCCCAGATGCAGGGGATAGTCGAACCGTTTCGAGATTTCGGTGTACACATCGATGACGAGCGTGGGGTCGATGGATTTGGCGCTGATGCAGATATCGTGAAAATCACGGGCCTCGAAGATATCGATGTATTCCTCGATCTTGGCGATCATGATCGCGATGAGATGGCCATGCTTGCTCGCCGAGAAAAGACGGCCGAGTTCCTCCTTGCGCTTCTGCTTGTCCTTACGCTCAATAATGGAACCTTCATTGACCCCGACCCGGATGGGAAGTCCTCGTTCGCGACAGGCATCAATGACGGCATTGACCTGATCACGATCATTGATATTGCCGGGATTGAGACGAATCTTGTGGACCCCCGCTTCGATCGCCTCCAGCGCACGCTGATAATGAAAGTGAACGTCCGCGACGATGGGCACGTTTGTCTGGTTGAGGATTTCGGTCAGGGCCTTCGTGTCTTTCCGTTCGGGCACGGCAACCCGGACGATGTCCGCGCCAGCGCTGGCGAGTTCATTGATCTCCGCCACACAATGATCGATGTCGTAGGTATACCCGGCGGTCATGCTCTGCACGGAAACCGGGGCATCACCACCGATGCGGATCACGCCGGTTTTTTCATTGCCGAGAAGTATCTGACGGGTTTTTTGTCGGGCAATCATAGGCGTGATTGTAGGAAGATCGCGCGGTACGTTCCTCATATGAATTACTTCAAGGGTGAAGCCCTCACCCGTCCCGTGAGACACGGTTTCAGATCAGTTCACCCTCATCAATTCGTACAGCATCTTCTGCATGGCTTTTTTGTTTACCGAGCCGGATTGACCGGGTATCCCGAGGGGCATCGTCATGCCGTACCCGATGGCGACGTTCATCAGCATCCAGGCCAGCATCGGGGCGGGTTCATCGGTCCGTACCGCGCCGGTTTTCTGCAAGTTGATGATCTCCTCGCGGATGAAGATATGAAGCTTATTGAGATGACGGCGCAGGGGTTTTGCGATTTCCGGATCGCGCCCGATTTCCGTCATCGCCTGAAAGATGACCCGGTAGGCAGTCTGTCCTTTTTCATGGGTTGCGGGGTTTGAGGCCAGCAGTGCCATGAGCCGTTCATGGGGATCGTTGACCCCATCCAACGCCTCTTTCCAGGCATCGAGCACTTCTTTACCGACTTCGTCCACGAGGGTGATGAAGAGATCCAGCTTGTTGTCGAAATGGCGATACAGGATGGGTTCGGTGACGCTCGCCGCTTTGGCAAGTTCAGCCGTCGTTGTCCCGCGGTATCCGCCTCGTGCAAAAAGTTCTGCCGAGACTTCCAGAAGCTGTCGGCGACGGTCCTCTGAACGCATTCTCGGCATTTCGAGAACTCCCCATTAAATAGACAACCATCATGGACGCCCAAGGATTTCGTGCATCCTACCCTTTCGGGTGAGAATATGCGCGACATGATCTGTGAAAAAGGGAGAGATAGGAAAGAATTTTGTCTTGAAGAATGAACTGGGGGTAATGTGGAATAACCCTCTTCAGAGAAATGACAGGGTTATGCGGCTTCCGTGTGGGATTGTTCGGCTTCAGGATGGATATTCAGTTCCTGCACCCCGCCGGGTATGCATAACACTTCGATTGGCGTTTCATTCGGGATGACATTGCCGGATAGATCGTAAATGACAACCTGGGGAAGATTCGCCTCGTGGGCTTCCAGCTTTTCCTGCCATTCCTTTTGAACGGCCTTGTCGAGCTTGGCCCAGGAGGATCGTCCCTTGCACTTGGGGAAGGTTGAGCAACCGAGCCAGGGACCACGCTTGCCGCGTCGCAGGTTGAGAGGTGATTCACACTTCACGCAGGGAAGATCCGTCGTGAGGGGCGGGGGAGAGGGATACTTGATTTGACTCTTCTTATCGATATTCACCACATATTTTGTGTCCGGGTAGTTCACAGACGCCAGGAACTTCCCGAATCTTCCGGTGCGCAGGACCATCGGCGAGCCGTCCTCGGGACACGCCACGTTGACCCGTTCAGGAAGCAGGGGCTGCCCTTCCCGGTCGATCGGGGCCGCATACTTGCAGTCCGGGTAGGACGCGCAGGACAGGAAACGGCCATTCTTGCCAAAGCGATAGACAGTCTGGCTTGCGCACTTCGGGCATTCGTATAACGCAGGGAAGGTTTCCGCCTTGGCATGCAACATGGTTTCGTGGGCGAGGCTGAGATCTCTCGAAAAACTCTCATAGAACTCATGCAGCATCGTGATGTAGTTGATCTCATTGGCCGCGATGCGGTCGAGTTTGATCTCCATCTGACGGGTGTAGCCCATGTCCATGAGATGGGGAAAACCCTCAATCAGCTTGTCGGTCACCACTTCCCCCAGATCCGTGGAATAGAACCGCCGGTCTATCTGCTCGACGTAATTGCGATCCTGAATAACCTGGATGATTGTCGCGTACGTGGATGGTCTGCCGATGCCCTCCGATTCAAGCGTCTTGACCAGGGATGCTTCGGAATATCGAGGCGGGGGACTGGTGAACACCTGGGCGGGCTTGATGTTGAAGGGGGCGAGTGATTGATTCTGTTCCAGTTGGGCAAGGGTCTGCTCATCGCTGGTGGTGGGCACGCCGCTGACTTTAAAAAAGCCGTCGAACACCAGCACGCGACCGTTCATCTTCAGGACCGCCCCGGAATGGGTATCGGATCGCTCCAGCAGTACGGATGTGGAATCCCACTGCGCCGGGGTCATCTGGCTGGCCATGAACCGATTCCAGATCAATCGATAGAGCTTTGCCTGATCCTCCCGTAAAGCGGATATCACCGAATCGGGATGCCTTGAGACGTCCGTCGGACGGATTGCCTCATGGGCTTCCTGGGCAGCCTTGTTTGAGGAGCTGTAGAAGTTGGGTTTTTCCGGCAGATACTTGTCACCGAATCGCTTGGCGATGTAACCTCGGGCCTGCTGCAAGGCCTCCCCGGCAATATGCGTCGAGTCGGTTCGCATGTAGGTGATCAGGCCGACCAGCCCCTCACCGGGAATGTTGATGCCTTCATACAACCCCTGCGCGGTGCGCATCGTGCGTTGCGCGCCGTAGCTGAGTTCGGAGGAAGCGGCCATCTGCAGCGTTGAAGTGATAAATGGGGCCGAGGGCTTGGAGGTTGTGCGCCGGGTATCGATTGACTTGACCTGATACCGGGTGGCCGGATCGATGCTGCCCGACACCTCGCGTCGAATTTTCGCCGGCCCCTTGCCCTTGGGATCGTCGGTGGCTGATACCTTTATATGTGTCATCCCGACCGCTTCGGCGACGCGGGTGATGTCTTCCGTGAGATCCCGGACCTGATCCGCCTGGCAGCCGAGCGCGAACTTCCCGCCGTCCAGTTCGACCAGCTCGGCCTTGATTGCGTTGTGATCCGAGAGCCAGGCGTTCTGAGCCTTGAGGGTGGGGGTCTTGCCGCGATCATCCACCCGGGACATGAATTCGCTCCAACCCTCGACCAACCCGGTCGCCTCATCAGGATTCACACTGAGATGCACGGCAACCTTCCAGTTTTCATCCGGCACGAACGCGCGAATCTCACGCTCACGATCAACCACGAGCCTTGTGGCGACCGATTGCACGCGGCCAGCACTCAATCCCCGGGCGACTTTTTTCCACAGTAAGGGTGAAACCTGATATCCGACGATCCGGTCCAGAATCCGTCGTGCCTGCTGGGCATCGACCTGGGACTGGTTGATCTGTTGAGGATTCTCAAATGCCCGCTCAATCTCGCGACGGGTGATGGCGTTGAACACCACCCGCTTGGCCTTATCCGGCGGAATATCAAGGACGTTGGCCAGATGCCAGGCGATCGCCTCGCCCTCCCGGTCGAGGTCGGTGGCGAACCAGACGTCCTTTGCTTCCCGGGCGGCTTTTTTCAGTTCGTTGACTACCTGCTTCTTTTCGGCAAGCACCTCGTAGGTCGGTTTAAAGTCATTTTCCAGGTCAACCCCCGGAACCGGCATCTTGGATCCCTTGGGAGACTTGGTGGGGAGGTCTCGAACATGGCCGATGGAGGCACCGACCACAAAATCCGGACCCAGATAGCGGCTAATCGTCTTGGCCTTGGCCGGCGACTCGACAATCACCAGATGCTTTCCGGCTGCATTCAGCGATTGTTGTCTCTTGCCGGAGGATTTCTTCCTGGATGTCTTCTTCTTGGCCATGGGTAGAGGGGCGTATCGGTTAGAAGTAGCAACTGCATGAATCAATGCTGTACCGAGCCTATGTCGGGGGAGAGGCGATATTCAAGAAAAAAAATTGCCCCCGCCAAGATGCGATCGCAGATTTCCGGCCCCTCAGGGGGTTTTTTGAGACGCGGATTGAGGGCGAGACGCAAGCTCGGAAATTGACGTAATTGCTTTATTGACAATTTCTTGCGGAGTAAGCTGCTCCGCCTCGAACCAGGTCGATCGGGGATGGGCTCGAAATTTTCTCAGCCAGGTCCTTTGCTGCTTGGCAAATCGGCGAGTCCGGATCTTTATCTGCTCGATGGCTTCCTCCTCGCTGATTGAGCCTTCCAGAGCCTCAACCAGTTGTTTGTAGCCCAGGGCTTCCGAGGCCTGCCGACCGATGGCGCCCGATTCATGGAGCCGTCGGACCTCATCGACGAGCCCTGCGTCGATCATCCCCTTGACCCGGGCATTGATCCGTCGGTTGATGGCCTCTGTGGGGTAATCAAGGCCGATGATGATGACATCTTCCCGAGGCCTGCTGTCCGTCCACTGCACTTGTAGCTCGCTCAGTCGTTTGCCGGTCAGTTCGTAGACCTCAATCGCCCGGATCGTCCGTTTTTGGTCATGAGGATGGATACGCTCGGCTCCGACCGGATCAACCCGCTCCAGCCACGCCCTCAGATCGGCCTCGGCAAGCCCCCGGAGCCTTTCTCGTAACGTGACATCCGGTTCCGGCCCCTCGAAAAGTCCAAAGAGAAATGCCTGCACATACAGATTCGTCCCCCCGACGATAATCGGATACCGATCGCGCCCCCGGATTTCAGCAATGATCTTCTCGGCGAGACTCAGCCAGGTATCGACACTGAAACCATCGTCGGAGGGATCGGCAATATCAATGAGATGATGTCGGGCCTGCGCCTGCTCCTCGGGGGTGGGCTTGGCGGTGCCGATGTCCATCCCTCGATACACCTGCATGGAGTCAGCGCAAATGCACTCCCCACGCCCCGGCAGGGTATTGGCCAGGGAAATGGCGAGAGAAGTCTTGCCGCCCGCGGTGGGGCCGAGAATGAGAATGACAGGCTTGGCTTCGGCCATGGAGGGATAATACCGCCGTCGGTTCTCTCATCCCCAATTTCCGATTCTGATGAGCAGATCGACAGGAAGAACGAAACAGGTTTGTTTATCACCCATCCACAAACGAACCCGGTCCGTTTATTCTCCGCAAGCCTTCAATCCTTCAGGTCTCCAGGCCTTCTTCCTCACCCCCAGTTGCCCAGGAGGGTGAGCAGGTCGGTG
>JADFSH010000209.1 GCA_022560875.1 Planctomycetota bacterium
CCGTCACCATCGAGATCCTCCGCCACGTCACCACGGGTGAAAAACGCGTGAATAACCCGGAACAGGTCGAACACATCGACAAAGCCGTCACCGTTGAGGTCGCCGGGACAGCAAACAGCGCTGCCCAGGCCAAAGATGTATGCCGAACCTGCGGATGTACCTTGACGATAAGCCCCAATAATGGCGATTTCATTGCCGGGGGTGCCGTTCACTGATATGGAATTTCCGAAATGACTTGTACGAAAATACGCTGCGTCAGAGGCGTAGAACTCAACCTGTTCAATCCAATCAACACCGTTGAAGCGATAGAGGTAGACCGAGCCGGATGATGAGCGAATGTCACTGTCCGAAAATGCTCCGACCACGGCGATCTCATTTCCGGAACCGCCTGAAATCGCAACGGAAAAGCCAAAGACGTCTCCGTTAGTCCCATCTGAAGAGACGAGTTTGGCCTCCTCGATCCACCCCGATGCCTCACCTTGGTTGCGGAAGATATACGCTGAACCGGAGGCAATGCCGCTGTCATCACCCTGTGGCGAACTGACGATTGCCACCTCATGCCCGGATGTGCCGATTATCGAGACTTTGCTGCCGAAACTGTCAAACCCAGCACCATCAGAAGCGAGAAGCTTGGCTTCCTCAATCCATTCCGAAGTATCTGCATCACGACGGAATATGTATGCTGCACCGGGGTAAAAAACGTTGGCATAGCTGCCTCTCGCACCGACGATCACAACTTCTTGTCCGAAAGCGCCGATGATCTTGACGTCGAAACCGAAATTGTCGTGCGCCGCGCCGTCAGAGGCGATGAGCCTGGCCTCTTGTATCCATTCCGACGTTTGCTGATTGAAGCGAAAAATGTACGCTGCACCGGCGTGATAACCGTTATGATTGTTGTTCCCATTTGCACCAACGATGGCGACTGCATTTTCAGGACACCCGATCATCGAGACGGACTGACCGAAATAATGATAAATCGCGCCGTCATAGGCAAGAAGCTTGGCTTCCTCGATCCAGGCTCCCCCACTCCTGCGGTAGATGTACGCCGACCCGGAGAAATGGCCGTCTCCGGGCGCTCCGACGAGGGCGACCTCATTTCCGGAGATCCCGCAGATCGAGACCGATTGTCCAAAGTAATCTTGTGCAGAACCGTCCGAGGCGAGGAATTTTACCTCCTGAATCCAACTCGTCCCGCTTCTGCGAAAGATGTACGCCGAGCCAGCAGAATAGTAGCCGTTGTCGATATCGCCATCCGCCCCAATGATGACAACTTCTTTTCCCGTAGGTCCACTTATCGAGACGGAAACACCGAAACGATCGAGTATACTCGTATCAGTACCAAGTAGTTTGTCCAACTCACATTGACCTACGGCTGGCCATACAATCATACTTATGACCATGACGCACGATGCGCCAAATACCTTTGTCGTCATCAATCTCATGCTGAGTCCCCTTTCAAGCTTCAACCCTGGATTAACGTTCTTGTAGCCTGTATATCGAACAAGGCGACAGACCGTCTTGACTATTAGGGTTCAAACCATCGCAGTCTAAGCCCTGCACGGTGCCTAACCCGCCCGGTGTCAGCATTGTTGTCTGCAACCCTGCCGGGTCTCACAAACCCCGGCGAATCATCGCCGTTTATGAAGCAATGAAGGCGTTTCAGTATGTGAGCATCGGACTGGCGAACCGATTCGCGTTACGGACACGCCCCCCACGCCGCGAGGAGGGCGAGGAGGTCGGTGACGTTGACGTTGTCATCGCAGTTAATGTCGGCGGCGTGACCGGGGTTCGGTCCCCAGGCGGCGAGAAGGGCGAGGAGATCCGTCACGTTGACTGACGTATCGATATTGATGTCGCCGACGCACGTGGCCGTTGGAACCTGGAGGATACTGAGCACCCAACTGTTCAGGGTGCCGGTATCAGCCGGCGCGTTGTCCTGAACTCGAAGCAACCAGGTACCGCCGGACATCGTGAGTTCAAAATCAGAAAGCGAACCCGGCCCGTCCGGAAGTATGCCGACGCCATCATCATCGTAGGTTTCGATGACGTTGGCGGTGAAACTGCCGGTCTCATTGTGGAGCCTGACGATTACCCCGAGCGGCGATTCCAGTTCGACGGTGAGATCCCCTTTATAAGTGTGCGTGATATTTACGCTGACATCGACATCGCTGATACTGAAGTTGTCCGGAACCACGATGCTGGAAACAATCGGAGCACCGGGAACAGGGGGAGGATTGGTAGCATCGGGAATCGGAATGGGGGTGTCACTTGAGAGATAGAGGAAGCGTCCCACTTCCACCGAATGGACCACGTTGAAAGAGATGACATTGGTGAGATCATCAAACACCACCGTCTCACTGTAGTCCCCGGCGGCGAGGCAGTTGACAGCCGATCCGACCGAAACGGTCACATCGACGGTTGCCCCGCCGGCAAGCGTGCCGGTAACCGGCGCGGTGCCTCCGTTGAGGAGGAGGCCGATGAAGTTTGTCAACGAGACGTTGTAGTTGAGCGATGATAACGTGATGTTGGTAAGCGTGTACACGACCGAAGTCGGCGTGAACGGCCCTCCGACCGATCCCGCATGAACTGCGCTCATGCTCGGGACCACGCTCATCCCTAATTCCAGCGTGTCAAGGGTCGTCTGGCCGGTGCTGATCGGGTCCAGCCAATCGCTCAGACGCGAGCTTGAATTGCCGCCTCCCGTCCAGGAGCGGGAGAATCGTCCATACCAATCCGAATCACTATCCATAACACAAGAGGCGTCGCCGCCGTGCAGTTGTCCGACCACGCGATGATCCGGATTGAAGAGCGGCGAACCGGAGGAGCCCCCCTCCGTGGTGCCCAGATCCCAGTCTACCACCCGCAAATGCGTTCCGTCGCCGGGCACTGCAGTGTTGAACCAAGACGTCGTGAATGTCTGGTGGTCTTCAAAGCTGATCCGTTTCTCATCCACACTCGGATGATGAATCCCAATCGCGGCGGGAGGATCCGCAAGCGTGCGATCCCAACCAGCGAACGTGACATCGAATGCGGGATCCGGGTCGTCGTCGAGTTCGACCAGCGTGAAGTCCGACGGCGCATAGTCGGCGCGAAAAATGCTTCCCGTATTGAAATCGCTCAGCACCCCGTCCGGCGTCCCGCCGCACACGCTGGTCTCGTAGTTCCAGTAGGTGACGAGCGAGGCGGCATTGCCCACTCCGATGTTACAGTGATCGGCGGTCATGAAAAACGGCGTCCCATCTTGGGCGGTGTTGTTCACCATGAAGCCGGTGCAGAATAAACTTCCCCCCGTGCTGAACACGGCGACGGATTTGATCTCATTCAGCCAGGGGTCTCCCTGAGAACAAACGACATCGATGTTGCAGGAACCGGATAGTGCCGATGGATCCGTGCCAAAGCCCTTGTAACCGTGACCGATGGTCGTCAGCTCAAGTTCGAGTTCGTCGCGCTGGGCGGCGGAAATCGTGACCTCCACCGTCAGGTCGTCCGTGAGCAAGACCGGCGTCCAGAGTTGGCCGTGCTGCTCGTTGTCCGCCTGAGTGAAGGCTCGAATCACCTGCTGACCGTCGGTTGAATAGACGAAGAGCTGTCCGCTCTCGGGCATCCGGTAGCGGGTGAATCCCAGATTGATGTTGTGGGCATCGGGACACTGAATC
>JADFSH010000210.1 GCA_022560875.1 Planctomycetota bacterium
TCCTCAAAAAGAGCCTCTCGGGACTTGTTCCGGGCAGACTGACGAACCGGCTCGCGTTACGGACACGCGCCCCACGCCGCGAGGAGGGCGAGGAGGTCGGTGACGTTGACCTCACCATCTTCTTCGGTATCTTCGGGGCATGGAGGGGCGCAGGTGCCCCATTTAGACAGCAAATTCAATAGGTCAGTTACATTAACAAGGCGGTCGCCATTCAAGTCTCCGGGGCACGGGCCAAAGATCTCGAGTGAAACGGTCGCTTCGTTGGATATCAACCCTTGAGAATCGCTGACCGTGTACTTGAGGATATCATTATTGTTCAACATGCCGTCATGAGTGTACAGAATGTCCGCCTCAGACATTGAAACAACAGCACTGCCATGAGTCGGTTGAAGTGTGATCGCCAGCGTCGTGGCGTCAAGATCATCGTGATCGTCCGAATCGTTCTTCAGCACATTAAGACGGACGCTTTGGCCGCGCCCCACTCCAAATATATCGTCCAATGCCAGAGGAGGCATGTTCAGACTGCCACAATCAGGAACGACGATCACTTCATCCGACGATTTCAGTCCGGCGGCATCCGTCACGGTCAGCCGGATTCGGTAGAAAGAGATCTCGCCATTGCAACCAAACGGGGAGATGACGATTGATGCATCGCAGTCCGAGATGATCGGTTCCGCATGGGTGTGTTCGTTATGGTGAAGCACGACTTCCCATGCACACGCCAGTTCGCTCGCACCGTGCTCCTGGTCCGAGATGTCTGCCGCGAGATCGATCAGGCTGTCTCCGTTCATATCGTAAGCCCATCCGTCAGGCGGATTCGTGATCGCCACGGAGGGCGGCGAATTGTTCACAGAGATGAGAAACGTCGCCTCGTCGGACGCTCCTTGGTCGTCGATCACAGTAAGGGAGGCGGTGAAACTCACAGGCTCGCTATCCGGCGCCGTGAAGACGTGCGATGGATCGACCTCAGCGGCGATTGGAGAACCGTCACCAAAGTCCCATGCGTACTGCAGTGGCTGGCCCTCGGGATCGAAAGAACTGCCCGCGGAGAAGCTGACCCAGAGCGGGCTGGGACCATAGGCAGCATCAGCGGTGATCACCGCCGTTGGCGGTTGGTTTCCTGTCGGATCGTACGTGATCTTCCAGATGGTCGCGCCGTATTGGATGAAATAGAGACTGCCATCAATTGGATGCTCTGCCATTGAGACAATCAAACCGCCGTCGGACATGAACTCACGGACTTCAATGAGTTGGTCGGCTTGATCAAAGACCAAGTTGCGTATCCAGCCACCCACATAGTCGCCGAGGAAATATGTTTCTCGGTAGGGTGCCGGGAATGCATCACCTAAGTACCAGATGCCACCAATCGCGCAATTGCCCCCAAAGGTGTTGCCGGCGACCGGCGAGCCCGCCGTGCCAATCTCGGCCACATCGGCATCCAAGCCATCGTAGACACCCGTGCGGGCCGGTCCGGGACCATCGTGGTGCCAATCAACGACCGGTCTCGTGTGCAGAAACACTCGAGCCGATTCAGGAATTGGTGTTTGCGGATCACAGGGATTTGCGAAGAAAGGTTCCGGATCAAGCGTGTCCTGCTGAAGGAGATCCTGAAAGTCGAAATGCGTTTGCGTGCACGAGCCGATGCTGGCGAACGGGTTCGGCGCGTCGAGATTCGAGGTCAGCTGGTTGCGATATGCCCCGTGCCACTCAAGCCCTTCAAACAGAGGCCAACCGAGGTTTTCACCACCTCTCCTGACGACGCTCAATTCCTCCCACGTCATCCAGCCGACATCGCCGACGTACAACACGCCGGGATCAGCGTCGGCAACATTATGACTCCCTGTACCTGGCCGATATGTGACACGGAATGGGTTACGCAACCCCAGAGCCCAGACGCGGGATCGCGGGCTACGCGGCTCAAGTGGATCATAAAACGGATTGCTCGGCACGCCATCACCGGTCGCCGGATCGACACGCAGAATCTTGCCATTGTGGCAGTCGATGAGTTGAGCGCGAAACGCACCGACATCTTCTTTAGGACGGATAATGCCGTCCGAAAGACCTTGTGGTGCATAGCTGCCACCGTCAGAACCTCCGTCATCGAGAGCCGAATAACTTGCCCCGTCACCACACGTCAGCAGTAGGGTGCCATCACTGCCAAATATGATCGATCCCACGCCGTGCGACTGATGCAGAATCGGGATGCCATCCTGAGGAGTTTCGCCGATCAGCACAGTGCGGCTGGCCGGATCGATTTCCTCGAAGTTCGATTCAGGGGTCGCGCGGTAGCGGGTAAGGCGGGCAATCGTCGCATCAAAGTACTCGTTGGCATAGGGGTCGTAAACCGGCGTCCCGAATTTGAATAGATGATGTCGATCGACCACATACGCAAGGTAGATATAGCCCGTATTGAGAAAATCCGGGTGCAAAACGACACCCAAGAGCCCGTGGTCTCTCCAGTTGCCGATCTCATCGCTGATGTCGAGCAGCGGCTGGGCGGAGCGAACGCCGTTCTCGACGATCCAAATGCGACCGGCCTTCTCCCAGACGAACAGCCGGCCGTCGGAAGCGAACGTCAGCCCCGTTGCATTATCCCAAGAGATGTCAAGTGCCTGGGCGACGAAGCCGTCAGGCAATATTGGCGCCTGTGGATCGAGCGCCTTGGCATTGTAGATCGGCGTAGTTGCCAGGAAGCAGAAGACTGTCGTTCGGACAATGTCAAAATGCGTGGGCACGACTCGGTACCTCCCTGTGAAACATCATTGTACTACGAAGGCGCGACAAATTGAACGTCCATATCACCAGTAATTGACATCATGCGGTTGCGACAACAGATGCGAAGACTGACATATGCTCATCGGGAGCCGTCACTGAACCCGGAGGAACTGGAGAAGTGGCGGGACTCGCGTTACGGGCACGCGCCCCACGCCGCGAGGAGGGCGAGGAGGTCGGTGACGTTGACGTTCGTGTCGGTGTTGATGTCGGCGGGGCAGGAGGGTGGCACGGGAATCGGAGGCGGGCAGTAGTTCAGGGAGTTGCCGCCGCCGTCGATGATCGGATCGCCAAAGATCGCATTGGGTGTGTTGTCGCAGAACCCGGTGTTGGTCACCGTCGGGAAGCTGGCGTTTTGGTTATACATCCCGCCGCCGCTGCCAACCGACGAGTTCCCGCTGAACGAGCAGTTGGTCACCGTCGGGTTGCTGTCGATGTTGTACATCCCGCCGCCTGGCCCCACTGCCGTGTTCCCGCTGAACGAGCAGTTGGTCACCGTCGGGCTGCTGTTGAGGTTGTACATCCCGCCGCCTGCATTGTCGGGGAATGCCCCGTTGGCGTTGCCGCCGGTGATGACGAAGCCGCTGAGGACGGTGTTCGGACCCTCATTGCTGACGCACTGCACTACGTGAAGGAAGCCCGTGCCGTCGATGATGGTCTGCATCACCACTACCGGGTCGTTCGGGTCTGTGCTTCGCACCGTGATGGCCTTGCCGAGGAAGTTGATGGCTTCCATATACGTGCCGTGGGCAACGATCACCACATCACCGTTCACCGCCTGGATGATGGCGAATTGAATTGAGCAGAACGGATCGCCGACCGTGCCCGAGCCCGGCCCCGGGCAAAAGTCATCGTCCACGTACCACGTGGTCTGGG
>JADFSH010000072.1 GCA_022560875.1 Planctomycetota bacterium
GTCTTTCCCATGCCTGTCGTGCTTTCTGGATAATCATACAGATTAAGAGAACTATTCAATGAAGCCGTTGATTATTGAATAGTTGCTTTAATCTGTATGATCTTGCCGATGCCTCAGGACATGATGCCTATGTCAACTCGCACGAAACAGGAGCAGCGGCGGTTACGGGGGATTGCCTTGCTGGATCAAGGGTGGACTCAGGTTAAAGTAGCTCGTGAGCTTCGCGTGACCCCTGCTGCCGTCTGTCAGTGGGCCAGGACTCACAGAGGCGGCGGCAAGAAAGCCCTCAAGGCCAGGCTCCATCCAGGCCCCACACCGAAACTGACCGGGCGGCAACTCGCGCAGTTGGACAAGATGCTTCTCAAAGGGCCACGCCAGCATGGCTTTTCCACCGAACTCTGGACATTGCAGCGGGTGGCAGAACTTGTCGATCGCCGCTTCAGCGTGACCTACGACTCCTCAAGCATTTGGCATGTACTCAGACGCCGGGGCTGGTCGTGCCAGAAGCCCGACCCCCGGGGGCGGGGGCGCCGCCCCCGTGAACGTGAAGAAGACACTCACGTTCAGTGGAGAAAGAAGGCCAGGCTCCGCACAAAAAAACGGGCGACGAAGCGATAGGAATATTGATCTCGTCAATGAAATTGGCTTCATGCTGCAACCCGCGGGCCGGCGCACAGGAGTCGGATTAGAAACGTAGTTGGTAGTCTTTATTGATCTTTGAATAGTTTACTTAATCTTCTTGAGCTTGCCGATATCATCGGTCGGGTCGGACGTGTCCGCAGCGTCGGTAGCGTCCGCAACGTCGGTCGTGTCCGCCGCAACAGCCGCGTCGGCCGCAACAACCGCGTCGGACGAGTCGGTCGTGTCCGCCGCATCGGCCACGTCGGTATCGCTCGCGAAGACCCGGGGCGAGCAGCGTTTGCTCTGCCCATTGATCAAAAAGACAGCTCGATCATTGTAAATCAGATTAAATTAACTATTCAATAATCATCTGCCTTCGTAAAAAGCAGTGACAATCGAAAAATAAGCTACAATCCCGCCTCACCCATGCACGACAAACTCATCCAACGTATAGACGGCAGCATTAACGCGATCGGCGCTCTTCGGGATCACATTGATGATGTGTGCACGGTGGTCGAGGCGATCACCCTGATCCTCAATGGCGGCGGGACGCTCTACACCTGCGGCAACGGGGGCTCGGCCGCCCAGGCCCTGCATCTGGCCGAGGAACTCATCGGTCGCTATCGCAACGATCGCGCCCCCCATCGGGCGATCTGCCTCAATGCCGACCCGACCGCCCTCACCTGCATCGCCAACGACTACGGCTACGAATATGTTTTTTCCCGGCAGTGCGACGCCCTCCTCGCAGGTGGCGATGGGCTGCTCGTGCTCACGACGTCGGGCAACAGCCCGAATATTCTCAACGCCCTCAAGATCGCCCGCAAGAAAAACGCGACCACCATCGGCCTGCTTGGCAATGACGGCGGCGCATGCGGCGAGTTGTGCGATCACCACATTATTGTGCCGCTGACTGATTCAGCCCACATCCAGGAAGCACATCAGGTGATGATTCATTTGATCTGCGAAGCCCTGGAGGAGTCGTGATACGGACAATGCCTTGAGCAATGTTCTTCACTCCGGGCCCATGCGGCCCGTTCAGGCATCGCCGCCGATCTTCGACTCGATCTGCGATTTTTCATCATCGTCTTCAGCCCCGGGATCATGGGATTCTTCGAAGACATAGGCCGAAGGTTTTTGGGTGCGCCAGTCCGCCTGGGCGGTGATCTCGTGTACGGCCCGGATCCCCTCCCGCTTTGAATTGAAGTAGGCATCACCGCCCGGGACCACGGACGGCGTATGCCCGTTGGTGTGCTCTTCCTTGTACATATGCAGGGTCTGGGTGGGGAAGGCGAATTCCACCCCGAGTTGATCGGCGAGGCGGATGATGTCGAGAATCAGACGATGCCGCTCGCGCAGTTCCGTCTGCCAGTCCGGGGTCTCGAAGAAGACATAGACCAGCACGTCGAGGCTGTGAGCGCTCATCTCGTGCATCCAGACCTGGTAATAGTCCTTGCGGGTATAAGGATGCAGGCGGATCAGCTCTCGAACCCCCTGACACATGGCGTCGATCTTTTCCGGGCTCGTGTCGTAGGTCAGGTTCAGGTGGGTGGTCCAGCGCCGGTATTTTCGCTCTCCGAAATTGTCCACCACCGCCCGGACCAGGGTGCCGTTGGGGACCGTCACCAGCGAGTTGTAAAAGGTCCGGATTCGGGTGGAGCGGAAGCCGACCACCTCCACCGTCCCCTCCGTGTCGCCGATGACGACCCAGTCGCCGACCTGGAAAGGACGATCGGCGATGACGGTGAGGCTGCCGAAGAAATGCTCGACGGTGTCCTTGGCCGCGAAGGCAAAGCCCGCACCGCCGATGCCGATGCCGGTGAGGAGCGGGGCGAGGGGCACATCAAGGCTGTCGGCGAGATAAATAAAGCCGAAGACCGTGATGATAATTTTGACGGTCTTGCGAAGGAGGGGAATCAGCAGATCGTCGAACTTGGACTCCGTTTTCGCCGCCATGCCCGAAAGAACCTCGCTAATGAGATCCGTGAGCCGATACGCCGCCCACACCACCGCGAGAATGGCGAAGAACTTCACCGCCGGCACAAGAAACTTCAGCGCCGGTACGGGCAAGCCGAACAGGCTGATGCCGAACAACCACAGCAGCGCCGCCGCAGCCAGACCGAACGGGCGTACGGTGCGTTTGAGGGTCTCGTGGCTCGCCTCGCCTCCCCGCCGCGCAATCATGCGTTTCGACATGATGATGAGCAGGAACCGCACGGAGTAGTCGAGCAGCACCCCGAAGAAGACCATCGCCCCGAGGCTGATCCACTGCCAATACTTGATGCGAAGAAAGCTGTGGTCGGCAAAGTACACCGGCCAGAAACTCTCGATGACCTGCGCGACGGTCAGGGTCTCCTTCTGATCCCGCTTTTCCTTCACGCGTTCCAGGCTTCGGATACGGTCGCGGAAATCATCGATGCCGGCCACGGTTTCGGCGGAAAAACGCCACGCGCCGTTAGCCTGCCTGGTCAGCACGATTGACGCATCGGGAGCGAGACCCTGCACTTCATTGTAACGATTAATGACCTGGCGACTAAGGAACCGAATCTCACGCGGATAGAACGTCCAACTCGTCTCCTCCGGACCCGGGCCGGTCAGCCGGTCAAAGTCGATGTACTCGATGCGATCGATGCACTGGAACAGCTTGGCGGCAAGCTCTCGAGCCGCCTCCGGCACGATGCCTGAGATATCCATGCACTGCACGGCACGGGTGATGTCGCGGGCCTTGTCACTATCATCCATCGCCACCACGAAGGTAAGCAGGGTGGCGGACGGCGACTCGAAGCCTCTTGGCACGATAACCGGCTGCGGCGTCGGCGCGGCTGGCGTATCCTCCTGAGCGAGAGCCGGCGCAGACAACAACAACATCACCACCAGCGCAATGAGGTGCCACAATAGACGCAATTTCTGATTCAACATGAAGTTCATGCTAAATCCGGGACTCGCGCAATGCCCCTTTCGGACGGGTTATCGACAGGGCCAATATGTCTTGCTCTTCGAGTAGGTAATCCCGTGAAACGGGCATAATGCCCGAATGAACGGCCCTTGGCTGCCGATCAGAAGGACGTGCCATCCTTTGATTGTCCGGGTTTATATGGCCGCCGGGGCATGTCGCACAGCCAATGGCCGCCACCATGCCTCATGCTCCTGATACCAGGTAATGGTTTCGGCCAATGCCTGCGGCCAAGCACTGCGGGTGGGCACCCAGCCCAGTTCCTCACGGATCTTCGAGGCGTCGATCGCATAACGACGGTCGTGGCCGAGCCGATCCTCGACGGGGTGGATCATGTCTTCGCCAAAGCCCATGATTGTGAGAATGGTGCGGGTGAGTTCGATATTGCTCCGCTCGTTGTTGCCCCCGATGTTGTAGATTTCGCCGAGCCTGCCTCGCTCCAGGACCGCCAGCACCGCCTCGCAATGATCGACGACGTGCAGCCAGTCACGGACGTTGAGCCCGTCGCCATAGAGCGGCACTTTTTTCCCCTCCATGAGATTCGTCACGAACAGGGGTATGACCTTCTCCGGAAACTGATAGGGGCCGAAATTGTTCGAGCAGCGGGTCACCAGGGTCGGGAAGCCGAACGTGTGGTGGTACGAGAGGGCGAGCAGGTCCGCCGCGGTCTTGGAGGCCGAGTAGGGGCTGTGGGGGTTGAGGGGTGTCCGCTCGGTGAAGAGCAGGTCGGTGCGGTCAAGCGGCAACTCGCCATACACCTCGTCGGTGCCGATGTTGACGAAACGCTGCACTGAACCAACCTCTCGACAGGCATCGAGCAGGGTCTGCGTGCCCACCACATTGGTCGAGATGAACGGCCCGGAATCAAGGATCGATCGATCGACATGGCTCTCCGCGGCGAAATGCACCACCAGATCGCAGCCGTCAAGGGCGTCGATCATCGCATCACGATCGCATATGTCCGCATGAACGAACTCGTAATGGTCATCACCTGAGACATCTTCCAGACTGTTGAGATTCCCCGCGTAGGTCAGCGCATCGTAATTAACGATGGTCCACTCCGGTCGCTCGGCGCGCACGAAGCGGATGAAATTGCTGCCGATGAACCCGGCCCCCCCGGTGACAAGCAGACGGTGTGGGTTGGAGCTGTTGGTCATGGGCGAGTCGCCAACGCTTCTGCCAGGCTTTTCATCTCCACGATCCGGGTGGCATTCGCACCGCGTTCGGCGACGAGGTTGCCGGCCCGGTGAAGGCTTTCAAAGGTTCCGGCATCGGTCCACCAGCCATCGAGGATGTCAAAGGTCAGGGTGCCCCGACGAAGGTATTCGTTGTTGACATCCGTGATTTCCAGTTCGCCCCGTTCGCTCGGCTCCAGCGTGCGGGTGATATCAAAGACATCGTTGTCGTACATGTAAATACCCGTCACCGCGTAATTGCTGGGAGGGTCTTTGGGCTTCTCGATGATCTGGACGATCCGGTCGTTCTCGATTTTCGCAACCCCGAAGCGTTCGGGATGCTCGACTTCCTTGAGCAGGATCTTCGCCCCTCGGGGCTGGGTGAAGAACTCCCCCACCGCCTGCCGGATGTTCTTTTCAATAATGTTGTCACCAAGGATCACACAGATTTTTCCGCCCTCGGCGAAATCCTCGGCAAGCTGAAGGGCCTCGGCGATGCCGCCTTCGCCTTCCTGATAGGTGTAATGAAGATCCCGCAGCCCCAGCAGCTTGCCATTGCCCAGCAGCTTGAGGAAGTCGCCCGCATGTTCGCCCCCGGTGACGATGAGAATCTCGTCGATGCCCGCCGCAAGCAGACATTCAAGGGGGTAATAGATCATGGGCCGGTCATAGACCGGCAGCAGGTGCTTGTTGGTGACGAGGGTCAGGGGTCTGAGCCGCGAGCCCAGTCCGCCGGCGAGGATGACGCCTTTCATTGCCGTTTTCTCTCTGCCTGAGTTTGATTCCTCGGGCGCAGCGCCCGACAGTTATAGAATCCCGTATCGGCTGATTCGGGGTGTCTGATAAATACGAGTCGCATGAAGGCTTGGAGGATTGACTTCTATGCGGCATATTATGCCGACTTCCGCCATCCGTCCTGCCCCCGGTGCCCCCCCCTGCTTTGACCACCACGCAGATCCCGGTCCGACGGTTCGATCATCCGGAGAATCTTGCCGTCACGCTCGATCAGGGCATGCCTTCCGATGACGCTACGGGTGACCACCGCTCCGCAACAGATCGTCGCTCCGGCCATCACCACCGAGTCGTAGATGATCGCGTCATCCTCTATCACCACCCCCGGCTCGATGACGCACGCGCCCTCGATCGCGGCAGTGTCGGATATGAACACACTCGTATCTCGACAGTACTCCGGCAGCTCACCCTTGGCATGTTTTTGATGCCCTTGAACCGCATCGAGATAGGAAGCGCGATCGATGAGGCGTCTGGTTTTCTTATCAAGCACGACGATAACGAACTTGTCGTCATGTCCACTCATCACTTCCAGGTTCGGTTCGGTGACCGCCAAAATCCCTTCGTGCTGCTCGCTATCGAACGAGCTACGTCGAAAAGCAACGATTCCCGAGGGGTCGTTCTTGTGATCAACTCCAATCACACCGAGAACGGCATTTCCGGTCGCGCTCAGGATCGGCGACATGGATACAGGTGGCAGGCAATGCGCATTGATGACGAGGAAAAATTCTTCCGGACCGAGATCCTCTGTCAGGCGACCGACGGTTCCGGTCGAATCCCGTATTGAATCGGGTTCGACGATGATTTGGGTGGAGGCAACGCGGACCTTCGAGTGATCGCACATTTGCAGGGCGTATTCGATCGGTCGTACATCGCCTTCATCCTGAACCACGATGCGCAGCTCCTGCACGCCGATCTGAGCGCAGGCTTCCTGCCAGCAATCAAGCAATGTGCAGTCCCAGGCCAGGGGCAGACAGAGCGTGGGGGCATCGAGTGCAGTGCGCAGGGGCGTGGGGTTGGCTTCTCCGGCCAGCATGATCGCCACCCGCATGTCAGCCGCAAAAGATTCCCTCGCCGGTTTGGATTCCGTTGCCGTCTTCATCTTCCTCGCCTTAACCATGTTGCAGCTCCCAGGGAAACCCCTCGACACTGTCCCACGCTCGACGGTGTTCATCCGGCTGGTCGTGATCGTAGATGCGGGTTACGTAATAAAGCAGGCCTGCGGAAGTCGGCCCCACGCAGGTCGCTCCGTGCCACAGGGGAGACGGAATCACCAGCACTCCCGGATGCTGCTCACCGATGACTAATTGCCAGGCGATGTTGTCATCCTCGCGATACACGCCGGTCTTGAGATGACCGACGAGACAGATCCAGAAGTCGGTCTGATGATCATGTCGATGCCAGGCCTTGATCACCCCCGGGTACTGCAGGGAAAAATTGATCTGCCCCTGATCGCTCATGGCCCCGGCCAGCAGGTTCATCAGCGACCAGCCGCGATCGTCGGCAAAGGGCATCACCGGGACGAACACCGGCTCACACTCCGCCATGGCCAGGTCGTGCGCTTCGGTCCAGGGCCCTCTGAATGTTCGCGGCGTGCGTATCTCCACGTCTTCGATCCTGTCGCGGTTCTCTATATTCCCACCCAAAGGTGCGGAACTCGGTGATGGACTCGTCCGGTAACGGATTCAGGCGTTACCTTTTCTATAGGTACTCATCGGTATGAGACTGCATCGTCCGAAGCCTGAAGAGCACAATTCATCTTCTCGGGATCAGGCCCGTCATTTTTCATATGCCCAGGTCGATTATTGGACGTCTTCCGACCTACCTGCAATCAGGAGCGACTATCGACGTTTCTCACATGACGCCATCATGCTTATGATGATTCGTTCATCGCACCCCAGGACGCAGGTGAATCCATTACTCACTCATTTTTGGAAGCATGGGAATGACACTGTATAAAAACTCCACCGCGAAAAAAATCGGCAGTTTACTGACGCGCGTATTAGTGCCACTGTGGATACTCACGGGTGCGATATTCAAGCTTGTGGCCCAGACCCCCTCGACGCTTCCGAAATTTACGATTTTCGATCCCGCCCGTTCTCTTGATATCGATCTTGGTATCCTGCTGAACGTGCTTATCGGGCTGGAATTTCTCGCCATCGGGGTCATCGTGTTCATGCCCCGGCTGTCGCGCCTGATGGCGGGTTTCATGCTGGGCAGTTTCGTTCTGATCCTGACCAATGAGCTGTTTAAGGGGGCTGATAGCTGTGGCTGCCTGGGGGGCAAGATCAAGATTCATCCCGGCGTGATGATGGGGATCGATGGTGCCCTGCTGGTGGGAGTGATTGTTCTGCCGATCTTCAAGGTACATGGCGTCAGGCTGATGACCGGAATCGTGCCCGCAGTTGCGGTTACCGTGCTCGGATTCAGCGTAAGTTTCGGGGCCATGTCCATGTCGCAGAATCGAGGTGAAGCCCCGCCCCCCCCGATCGTAAATAACAAACTCGAAAGCGACGGTCAGAGCGACCTTGCCCAGGATCCCTGTGCGGCGGCTCCGGTGCAGATTGCCTTCCCCAACTTCTGGTACGTCAGTGGCGACATCAATGACTGGGTGGGTCAGTGCTGGAACCAGATCGATCTGTTCAAACTCATCCGACAATGGCCCGAGGACATCGCCGAAGGCGAAAAGCTGGTCGTTCTCTACCGGCTTGATTGCGATCACTGTGAAGAGATGTTCAACAATGACTTCACCGGAAAGATCACCACCCCCATCCTCGCCTATCACATTCCCGTGGACAGCTCCAACTGGTCGCTCCCGGCCAATCACACCGCGAAGCTCTATGACTTGTCGAATGAGACTGAGTGGATCATCACCACGCCCCTGGTCGTGAAACTCGTGGATGGCAGGATCGAATGTGCTGCAGAAGGCGAAGGATTCGAAGCCTGTTTGGGCGTTGAACCCGCTGATCACTAATCTGGAAGGTGGAGTTTTCCCAATTTGTCAATTGATCACGATCCGCGCCGGTTCCCGGTTATTTCCGCATGACCGCCGTTGCAGTTATCCACATCCCACCCCGCTTCATATCCTCCGGCAATGATGTCAATATGGGAAAACCGCTTTTTTGACACATTCAAACAATTTCAAGAAAAACTTCGCATAAATTGTGAGGTCTCTTTGGTTGGATTTTCGTAATCGGTTGGTAGGCTGGATACGAATGGTCGGAAAGGTACAAACTCTCAATCGCAGAATGTTCAAGAGGCGGTGCGTCGCCTGCGGCTATGACGGCGCTCTACTCCATGGCGGATCTGCTGAACGCTGTGCGCGTTGCGGCTGTGATCTGCGAACCAGGCCCGCACGCAGCTACGCGGAGATGGAGGGGTTGATCGGCCATCCCCTGACAATAGATGCCCCGATGAGTGAGCCGCGAAGACAGGAACGCTTTATTCATCGCTGGTTGACCTTTCTGTTCTTTGCCATGCTCGGGGTCATCGCCATCGTGTATCTCGCTTCCGCGGCGGTCAGTTTCTGATCCCACCCGCTTCCACGGCTCAATTACACTAACCTCGTCAAGACGTTCAGTTTCTTTTTGAAGGTCAGCTACGCCCCTTCTTCAGACTACAAACGCTCCTCTGCGGAGGGTCTCTGCTATTATTATGTCCATCCCTGAGGAGATAATGAGACATGCCGCTCCCCTTACAACCCGTCATCGATCATATTGAGCAGGATTTCGACGGCGCGATACAGCGTCTGCAGGATCTTCTTCGCATTCCCAGCATCAGCACCGATCCCACCTTCAACGACCAGACCAGGGCCGCGGCCCAGTGGGTTGCTGATGATCTCAAGGGAATCGGCTTTGACGTTTCCCTGCGTGACACGCCGGGGCACCCCATGGTGGTGGCTCATCACGACGGGCCGACGGGCGAGGATGTGCCTCACAT
Source organism: Planctomycetota bacterium (assembly GCA_022560875.1). GTDB lineage: Bacteria > Planctomycetota > Phycisphaerae > Phycisphaerales > SM1A02 > JADFSH01. The sequence goes on from JADFSH010000072.1 coordinate 9,475, forward strand.
TCTGTATTACGGCCACTACGACGTGCAGCCGCCCGACCCGATGGAACTGTGGGAGACCGGGCCCTTCGAGCCCACCATTGCCGATAGCCCGCACGGCAAAAAAATCGTCGGTCGCGGGGCGGTCGATGACAAGGGACAGTTGATGACCTTCATCGAGGCCTTCCGGGCCTGGAAAAAAGTTCACGACGCCCTGCCCGTCAAGGTCACGGTCATGCTGGAGGGCGAGGAGGAATCGGGCAGCCCGAGCCTCGATCCGTTTTTAAATGAGAACAAGGAAGAGCTTGCCGCCGACGTCTGCGTGGTCTGCGACACCGCGATGTGGAACATCGACACTCCCGCCATCACCTACATGCTGCGCGGCCTCGTGTATATCGAAGCCACCCTGCACGGCCCGAACTGCGATCTGCACTCGGGGGTCTACGGCGGTTCGCTGCGCAATCCCATCAACGCCCTGTGCAAGATCCTGGGCGAACTAATTGATGATGACGGCGTGGTGCAGATACCGGATTTCTACGACGATGTTCTCCCGCTGGGGGACAGCGAAAAGGCCCAGTGGGAAAGTCTCGGCTTCGATGAAAGCGCCTTCCTCGGCGAGATCGGGATCAACACCCCCTTCGGCGAAAAGGGCCAGTCAACCCTCCAGCGGGTCTGGTCACGCCCCACCTGCGACATCAACGGCATTCACGGCGGATACATCGGCGAAGGGGCCAAGACCGTCATCGGCGCCCACGCCACCGCCAAGATCAGTTGTCGTCTCGTCGCCAACCAGGATCCCGGGACGATTCACGAGAACCTTCTTGCGTTCCTCACCCAACGCACGCCGAAAGGCTATCGCTGGGAGTTCAAGAATCACGGCACGAGTCCGGCGATTCGCATTCCTACCGACTCACCCTACCTCGAAGCGGCCAAGGAAGGATTGAAGGAGACGTATGGCCGACCTGCCGTGCTCATCGGTTGCGGCGGCTCGATTCCCCTCGTCGGTTCGATCCAGCAGATCCTCGGTTTCGAATCCCTGCTGGTCGGGTTCGGGCTCGATGATGACCGAATGCACTCCCCGAACGAGAAGTTCGAGCTGCGCTGCCTGCAGATGGGCATCAAGTCCCACGCGGCAATCCTGAATCGTTTCGCGATGATATCGCAGGAGGCGTTGGCGTCAGCATCCAGCATGTAGGAAGAGTTCATTCGGGAAGGTGATGCCGCAAGCCTTTCCGCCACGGCGGATCTGCGACAAGCCTCCAGGTCTCCACGCCTTCTTCCTCTCTCCCATTTGGTTCAGGCCTTGGAGATCACGCATTCACGTTGGTCCATTCAGTCGCTCATCGCATCGGAATACCACGTGAGTAGTATGTGGATTGCGGGGGAGAGGGACTCCTGCGAGTTGGCAGTCAAGACAACCTGCAATTTGCGGCATGTCTCCCGCTCAAGATCAATCCGTCGTTTCACATACTTGACGCTCGGATGCGACTCCCTCGGATCAGTTGCGTCCCCATTTTCCTCCATCTGCTTTACCATTTCGCGTTGGAGACTTTTCCACTTCGCCACGGTGTTCCATCTGTCGAATTGAGGTATGTATTGAGCGCGGAGATTCCGGACCAGGCGGCGATGCTGCTTGACAATCTCTTCCGTTGAGTCGCGTTGTTGGATAGAGATTCGCTCGTCACTCTTCACGAGAGCCATGACCTCTTCAACGGGTGAAGGGGCGAACATTTTCGGATACTTCTTTTCATTGACCCGGTCCAGGAAGAGACTTTCAAAAGGTTCGCCCAGGACTGAAGCAATGCGATCCTTTGCCAGCTCATTGACGGTGGCCGCCATTTCCGCCAATTCTACATATCTGTTGGATATTCTCGTGATGCGGTCATTCAGATCCTCAAACCTGGGTGACTGAGCACCAAGCGAACCCCTGAGATTTGCCAGAAATATGATTTCAGTAAATCGGCTGACATATTCATCTCGCCACAGTTGGAGCACTTCATCAAGAGCGATTTCATATTCGAAGCGCAGCGACAGGACGTCAATCAGTATCGTCTCGGGAAGTTCTATGTCGGCCAGGATCGCGACAAGATCAAAGAGGGATCGTTCCGCGGTGTTCTGCTCGATCTCGAATAACAATGTGTCGCGTCGTGTTTTTCGAAGAAATGAATTCCAGATCAAAGATTGATCAGGCGTCAATACGAGCTCGACGGCTTCGATGAATCTCGATTCGATGCGTTCGCTCTCACCGGTCCATTCCACAGATATGATTCTCATGCCGAAGTCTTGCCGATCGGCTTTCCGATATCCATCCTCGCCCGGGTGTGCCTTGAGAAACGCTTCACGTCTCTCAAACGCTTCGCGAAACTGTTGCTGCACTTTCTCGGTCACAATCGCATATTCCGCAAGATAATCAAACAGGATCGTTGACAAAACCGTTCGTAATCGAGGGTCCTCGGCATTGAGTTCATTGCAAACGCGTTCAAACTGTTCACGACTGATCGGGGGCCGGAAATTTTTGACCTCGGTCTGTGCAGAGGCGACCTGAGTCGATTGGATGGCCAGCAGGAGGGAACCCAGGACATGGCATGTCACTATGAGTCGATTCAGCGTTGATACGTGCTTTCGCATGTCCACTTGCACTCCGGATAACTATTGCGGCATCAAGGCGTCGATGAGTTGCTGATATCTGGCAATTACGCCCGACCATGCTTCCATCGTCGTCGTGTATTTCATTTGAGCGGTTCGATCCACGGTTTTGCGATCTGCTGCCGGGAGAGGTTGCTTGTGGACGAAGGCTCGCATCTCGGTAAGCCAGGCGTACTGAATGTCGCGATAGGCCTCGTGGCTGGTGATCTCATCATAAAGGGGTTCCAGCTTCAAAGTGTAACGAGTTCGTTCGTGGCGGTAAGACTCCCAGAGATCGAGTCCGGCACGGTGTTGCTCGGGCGTGATTTCTGAATTCGCAAAATATTCCTTGAATCGCGCCAACACTGCGTGCGTATCACTTCGGTACATGTATTTGTAAAGGCCCATGTGAATCTCATCTTCAATTGCCTGACGATCAGAGGCCGGTAGCATCTCGATGATTCTTCGGGCGGCAACCAGATTCCGGCGACGCAGCTTCTTCGACAGTTCATGAGGTTTCGAGTAGGCCTCGATACACGCGTTGAGTACCCTGGGAATTTCCGATTCCGTAATCTCGCGAAAGAATGCTCTTCTCGCACGGTACGTATCTGACGCATGGGTGGCCATTGTGTCATCAAGCTTCTTTAAAAGCTCATGCACGCCGACTTCATAATCGTGAATCACCGAAAGAATCTCCGGCGTGAATTCATGGCGGGCCAGGTGATTTTCCACGGCCTGAACAAGGTCGAATTCAGAGTATCGTAGAGCTTCGCTATGGTATAATGGAGTTATTCCGGGCTTGAGGAGGCGGCGGCGCAATCGCTGGCGGCTGAGTTCATCGATGATTTTGCTTTGATGGGGATACGCCTTTCGGAGATCGCCAAAATATGCGTCATCGAGATCACCGACACTTTGCTGCCAGGTGGCTTTCACATGAAAATAGCTATACCCCTTCACTTCAAACAGGGCGGTATTCGTTCCTCCGAATTTCCTGGGATCGATTGACTCAAACCATTCATTCAACTGCTCGACAGCCCGCTTTGCATGGTAGGAATCTGTTAGGTACCTGGTGTGAATTACGTTCGCGACCTGAGATGCTTCCGGATCGAGCCGAAGACGATCGCAATGCTCCCTGAAATCGGCCTGGGAAATAACATATGTCGGATAATCGATGTATTTTGAAAAGGCCTGAGAAGCCAATCCAAATACGATGATCATCTGGCAAAGAGTCGTTTTCAGTCGCATGTCAATCCTCAACAAAAGCTTCTACAAAAGGATATTCCCGCTTCCTTATTCTCTATGCCATCATGACGGGCATACTGCGAAATAAATGAAAATTTATTCCGTCATCCGGTTCTGACACCGTAACAGCCATCAATCCAGTGCGATATCCTTCGGATTTTCATCGGACGGGGTGCCGGGGCCGAGGCTTCATGTCTCCCCGGTTGCGCGAATATAACCCTGTGAAACACCCCGGAGGCTTTTTCACAGGCACACGTGTCGTCGCGACAGCGCGTCCTGTTCAGATACTTTCGGTTATGGAAGAGAAGACGGGCGAAGGGCATTTATGCGGCTTGTTCAATCGAGGCATCGCCCTCCGGTTCGGCCGACGCGGTCACCTCATCACCTCCGGTTGCGCCCGACGTGGTTTGCTTGATCGGATTCTGTTGGATCTGCTGCTTTCGAACTGCTTTCGCCACCGACTCCGCCTCCAGCGCACACAAATCCCGTTCATGCTGGAGACGAAGGTTGTGGGTCTCAACCTTCAGGTTGTGCCAGCACACACTCATGTAATAGCCGTGCCCGATGGTCTTCAAGCACATGAGCACCAGCCAGGCTGAAATCACCGCCACCGCCATGAACTTGTATTCCGGAGCGAGTAAGGCCAGGGTGATTGCATCCATGACCCCAGCATCGACCCTCGAAAATGAGGACTTAATGTCGATACGGCCCTTTCGTCCGATATTTTCGTTTCTCGCCCTTTGAATGCTACACTTGGAGGATGTTTCCGAAAGCCTGCATCATCTTCCTGCTGATCATCCCGGGCCTCTTCTCGACCCCCGCCGCCGGCCAAAGCGGGAGCGTGGAAGTTGAACTCGATCAGTTCGGGATCGGTTCGGTCTATCGGCTCGGAGAAATTGCCGCGATACGACTGAAGCTGACCAGCTTCCTCGATAACCCCGCCCCGGTCTGGGTCCAGTTGGAACTGCCCAACGCCGATGGCGACATTGCGGGAAGGGGCCGATCGCTCACCTTGACTCCGGGCCAGCCGACATCAGTCTGGCTTTATGTACCGCTCTCACCCCAGGAAAACGCCAACCTGCGCTGGCCGGTGCGCGTCTTTGAGGAACAGGATGGACAGCGCGGCCGGGAAATCGGCGGGCGGCGCATCTCACCCTCAGACGCAAATGCCCAGCGCTTCGATATCAGCACGGAAATCATCGGGGTGATCGGGCGGGCGAGAATGGGCCTTGACGGCTACGCAATCCCGGGACCGCGCGGGAGGCCTATCGCGGCACATGAGGAAACGCGAATCGTCGGTGGAATCAAACCCGAAGACCTCCCGGATCGCTGGTTCGGACTGCATCAGTTCGCCGCGATCGCCTGGGGCGAATCCGGGCAAAATACCCCCAACAGCCTGAGTCTGGATCAGGCCGATGCGTTGCGCGAATATATCATGCGGGGCGGACATCTGATCATCAGCCTTCCGGTGGTGGGCAATCCCTGGGGTCTCGGAACCTCGGGCCAGAATCCCTTTGAAGACCTGCTGCCACCTTACGCCCCGCTGCGGGTTGAGAACGTACCCGTTTCTGAACTGCGGTCAGTATTGAGCAAGTCAGCTACGGTCAGGAGCGACATTCTGCTTACTGGCATCAGCGTCTTTGGCAGGCTCGGCGAGGATTACGACCCGCTGAAAAACAACTACTACGAGCCGGTCATCGCCCTGCCCGACGGGCGCATCGTGGTCATCCAGCGAACCTACGGCTTCGGACGCATTACCGTCAGCGGAATTGACGTTTCCGACGGCCAGCTCCTGAGCCTGGGCCTTCCCCACGCCGACGTGTTCTGGAATCGCATCCTCGGGCGCCGGATGGACACTCCCTCGCTGGCCGAACAAAAGGACATTGACGAAGCGGAGAGACTGTCCCGATATGTTCCCCACATCAACACGCTGGGAAGGGGCAATCTCTTTGTCCAGGCGATCCAGCACGATCAGTCGGCCACGGTCGGCATTTTTCTCGCCCTGCTGTTGTTCCTCGTTTATTGGTTCGTTGCCGCGGGGAGCTACTACGTCCTGAAACAGTACAAGCAGCAACAGCATGCCTGGGTGATCTTTGCCGCCACCGCCGGTCTTTTCACTGCGATCGCCTGGGGCGCGGTTTCGGTGCTCCGTCCCAGCACCGTCAGCATCAAGCATGTTACGGTGCTTGATCACATCGCCCGAAGTGGCGGCGAGGATTCACGAAATCCCGATCGGGGCGACAACGATCGTCAATTCCAGCGCGCCATCAGTTATCTTTCCGTTTATCTCCCCGGGTACGGCACCGCGCCGATACGTATCGATTCCACCGTCGGACGCGATCTTTTGTACTCATGGGAGCCGCCGGGAGTCAATGTTTCGAAGTTTCAGAATGTGGATGAGTACACGGTTGATATCGGGCGCAATGCCGCGGCCCTGTCTCTGCCCACTCGCGCCACCACCACCCGGTTGTATGCCAACTGGATCGGGGGCGTGGATCAATCCTGGGGCGATCTGCTGCGCGAAGATCCCTTCGATCCCATTCGCGTCGTCATCGATTCCACGGGCACTGAATCCTCACTTCGAGGAACCCTTATCAATAATTTTCCCGGCGAACTCACCAACGTCACGATGTTCTGGGTCAAGAGCCAGCGTATTCGTCCGCGAAGGTACTTCACGACCGGCACCGAGGAAAAGCCGTGGATCAATCCCAACTCTTCCGGCCAACAGGGTAATATCGGGAGCATGTGGCGACTGGAAAGCAAACCCATCCAAAACGGCGATCGCATCGTGATCGAACCGCAACGGGGAAGACTCAGTGAGGCGATCAGGGAAACCTACAACTCACCCTACCGGACCTCGGGCCTGACGGGCTTTAACCCCTCTGATACCGGTTCGATCAGCGCCAACAAGCGCCGTAATTACCTGGAAATGCTCAGCATTTTCCACCAACTCGCGCCTCCCCCCTACTTGAAGCCCCTTAATCAGCAGGCGGACCAGCAATATGCGGCCTTCATGCGCGAGGTGGGGCGTGAACTTGATCTTTCAGCCTGGTTTACGCGCCCCTGCCTGATCGTGATCGGCCAGCTTGCCGATTCCGAGCTTCCGATCCCGCTGAAAATGGATAACGACTACGA
>JADFSH010000073.1 GCA_022560875.1 Planctomycetota bacterium
GGCGCGTCCTTCGGGTACTAAAAATTTTGAATAGAGGTTCAGTCCGATGACGCCGCCCCGATCGCCGATGGCCTTGATCTGGTCATCACGGAGATGACGCTGATCCTCGCCCCCCAACAATGCACGGCAATTGGAATGAGACGCGACAATTCGCCCTTTCGCATGTTCGAGCAGTCCATCGAAGGCGTTGTCAGAAAGATGTGAGGCGTCATGGATCATGCCCGCTTCGTCGAGGGCCTGCACGAACGCCACGCCGAGATCGCTCAGGGGGCTCTGGTTGCCATTGCCCCCGGCGTAGCGGGTACCGTGCCACCATGACATGCCGACCATGCGCAGGCCGCGCGCGTACCAGATCGGGACTTCCTCAGGGGTGCGAATGGGATCGGCACCTTCCATGAGAAGGAGAATGTTGATTGCGCTGCCCGCATCGCTGTTCGGGCTCAGATCAGTTTTCGACCTGACAATGCGAATTTCGCCGGCGTCTTCGAGTCGCTTGTAGATATCGAGTTGGATCACACCCACCTGATTGGCCTCATCCGGATCATCACTCGCATACCCACAGGATGCGGATGGGTCTTCCGGATCCGGCTCGGTGAAAATCGTGCCGAAGACCAGCGTCACCCCTCCCTCGCGCAGGTCGGGTAGGCTGATGCAGCTCTTTTCATCGGAGCACGGCACGCACAGGTCTCGGCCTTCCAATGCCATGTACGCCAAGTCGAGATGTCCATCGATCCACATGATCGCAAGCGTAGCGTCTTGAACGAAGCAAGGCATTCAGCGACAATGAATTTGACCTTTTTATTATCTGGAAACGACGCCATGACGGACCGACCTGAACCGCACGAGGAATTTATCTCCGAGTCGATAGACCCGGTGCCGGGCAGCTTCCAGACTGATCTGATGGCGCAGGGGCTGGCCTCATTGCCCGGTGCGTTCACCTGGAGGAATCAACGATACGAGATCGTCGAATGTCTCGAACACAAGAAGCAAACCTCCACCGAGGGCGGCACTGCGGTTGGCGATCGATACCTGCGTCGCCAGCAATTCACGGTACGGCTCGGGACGGGGCAGATCGCGATCATCTACGTTGAGCGTCACGCGAGACCGGGTACGAGCCGTAAAATGGCGAAGAAAAGATGGTTCCTCTACTCGATAACGTCCGTATAAGTCAGAAGAACAGCCCCTGTGAAGTCTTATTTTGCCCCGACAGTTTTCCGGGGGTACCGTATGGTTTGATGGACACTTTAACCACGTCAACTCTCAGCGTAATCAACCCGGATCGCCATATACAACTCCATTCCCGACAACGACGGGTGCTGGGGGTTATGGTCGCATTGGGTTCGGGAAGCCTCCTGATGGTGGCGGCAATGCTTTCACCTTCTGAGAAGGGGTTGGGCACACACCAGCAGCTCATGCTGCCGGAATGCGGGTGGATCACCATCTTCGACCTGCCCTGCCCGACGTGCGGTATGACCACGGCATTTTCTCATGCCGCCAACGGCAATCTGCCGGCCTCGTTTCTGACCCAACCGTTGGGAGCCCTCCTGGCCCTGGCCACGGCGATAGCGTTTTTATCGGGAATGTTCGTTGCCTTCACCGGGTCTCGGATCGGGTCGATGTTCGGAAGGCTCTGGACCTACCGAACCGGCTGGATCATTGCGGGTCTGGTGGTGGTCTCCTGGGGGTACAAGGTGCTGAACTACAAGGGAGTGATCTGATGAGAAAGACACGACTGGCAATGATCTGCGTATTGGCGGGCGTCATGACCCTGCCGGGCTGCATGATCGGCAACCTCTTGGGCGGCATGGCCCAGAATGCCGAATACCAGAAACTCATACAGGTGCTTCCTGAATACGATGGCCTCGAAGACAAGTCGGTGGCGGTGATTGTCAATACCGATCTCTCGACACTCTATGAATACCCGCAGGTTGCGCGGCAGATCGCGATGGGCATTTCTCGGAACATTCAACGCGCCATTCCCACTGCGCGGGTGATGAATCCCGATCGGGTCATTGCCTGGCAGTTCAACACCACGCAATGGAGCGCGATGCCCTACGGCGATCTCGCGGTCCGTCTCCAGGTCGATCGTATTGTCTATGTCGATATGTACGAATACCGACTTCATCCGCCGGGCAACAGATGGTTATACGAAGGCGTCTGCGCCGCAACGATCGGCATCATTGAGCGCGACAATGTTGATCCGGACTCCTTCGTCCACGCCATGAACACCATCACAACATTTCCCAACGTCAAGAGCCTGACCCTGGATGAAGCGACGCCGGAACGCGTGCAACTCGGTCTGTTGGCGAAGTTCATCCAGGATGCCTCGAGGCTGTTTTACGAACACATCAAGCCGAAGTACCCCGACAAGTATCGGGGACCGATACCCAATCAGAAATCGTAATCAGCGGAGCGAAACCATGAGACGAATTACCGTCATTCCCATGTTGTTTGCGATGATGATGCTCCTTACGGGTTGCAACATCATCCTTCCGTTTGTGATCATTCTGGCTCCCGATCCGAAAGTGGAGGCCGCCTACAAACTTCAGGACCGACCGACAGTGGTGTTTGTCGATGACCGTAATGGAGTGGTGAGTCCCACGACGTTGCGACGGCTGGTCGCCGATCGAATAAGCCAGGATCTGATGCTCAAGAAGGTGGTCACCAGGACGATCAGTCCCCGGGATGCCGAAGCCGTCGCCCGCCAGCGCGACAGTCACAATAAAATGCTAGCCATCGACGCCATCGGACGCGCGGTCGGGGCCGAGCAGGTGATCTACGTGGAAATCATTGAATTCAAGGATCGCATCGATCGTTACACCCTGCGTCCTCGAGGGGTCTGTCGCGTACGGGTGCTTGATGTGACCAATCGCGTAAGGCTGTTCCCGCCGCCCGACGCGGCGGAGGCGTCTCAGATCGTGGAAGTTCTCATGGACGAGATGCAGGCGGAACTCTACAACTCCCGAGCCTCCAGATCGAAGATCGGCGAGGCCCTGGCCAACCAACTCGGCGAGATGACGGCCAAGCTGTTTTATAAGTACAACGGAAGTAAACTGGGGACAAACCTGCGCGGTGGATGATCATCGCCTCAACGTGCTTCATCTCATCGACCCCGGCTTACCCGGGGGCGGCGGTTGCACCCTCAAACTTCTCGCCGATGTCGCAACCCGCCTGACTGATGTGCGTCATGACCTGATCATCATCGGGAATGCAGGGCACCTCGATCTGGCTCGCAGCATGGGGCTCCGGCCGATCGCTCTTCTTCCGCCTCCGCCGAAAGTTGCTCGCTTCGCCTCCCGTACCTTTCGGGGCGTCGTCAGCGAACTTGAACGCCGTCGCGGCAGATATGATCTGATTCACGGCTGGACGCAGCGCAGTGCGGAGATGTGCGGAAAGGCGTTGCCGGGAAGAAAGCGCCTGACCACACTAGCGATCGGTCCCGATTATGCCTGGGGTGTGAAGCATCTGCTTCCTGCGGAGAAACATTCGCCCGTCTCGCTGTATGCCTTCAATACTGCGGTCAGAAATGATCTTGTGGTGCAGGGCATCGCGCCGGAGAGCGTGGAAGTTATGTCACCCGGTATCGCGGCAAGTTCAGACGATAACCTCAAGAAGAAAGCCGCCTGGCGTGAACGGTGGAAGGTGGATGACAAGGCATTCGTGATGGGCGTTATTTCCCAGCCGCTCGCGTGGACGGATGCCAGAATTGCCTTGTCGATTCTTATTCGTCTGTCTTTGACAGAGCGTTCGATACGCATGGTCCTCCATCACAAAGCTGACTGCCGGGTTGACGCCGAACGCTGGGCTCGCCAACACGGGGTGGATCATTTCCTGATCTGGGAAGATGCGCTGGCCACCCCCTGGGAGGTCGCACCAGGACTCGATGCGGCGCTGGCTTACGGTGGAGTCTTCAATGCCTTCGGACCGCGACCACCCGCTCACCGCGCCGGGCGATTGTTTGCCGGAGACGGATTGCTTCCCGTTCCGGGGATGCTGCCGTCATTGTACGTCATGTCGGCGGGTGTCCCGGTCGTGGCTGAAGACTCCGGGGCGGCGGGTGAAGTTCATGGCGATGAGCTGCGATCGCTCCTGGTTGGTCAGGAGAATATCCTTCGCATGTGCGATCCGATCGTCCGTCTTTATGATGATCGCTCTTATTATGAAACGATGAGCGATCGATCACGAAAGGTGATCGCGACCCGTTTCGCGCTTGATTCATTTGTCGCAAAATTGCGCGGTATCTACAGCTCGCTCGGCTCGGCGCACCGATGTGGTATGGCGACATCGGTCGCCGGCTGAGATTGCAACCGAGCGGAATATAGTCAGATCAATCCCGGTGAAGCTCTTCCAGCAGATTATCCGCCGCATCGTGATAGAGGCTGCGCAGGAGATTTTCGGGAAGGGACTTACCCGTAAGCTGAGGGGCATCCAGGTCGCCATACTGCTCCGGCTCGACCATCGCCAAATCAGGATCGGCGATTGGCGACTCGCCGTCATAATCTGTTTCCCAGAGCATTCGCAGAGCCCAGTATCGACTCGCATACAGGTCGAACGCCTCTTCGGTATTGGAAGCTTTTTTCGTCATTTCCGTCTGCTCGTCGAGTTGATGCAGGTGATCGTCACTGGTGACAATGTCCGAACCGAAGAGGATGCGACCATCGAATCGGGTCAGGAAGTCGATCACGTCATCCCGCGAATGGCGGCTGATCTCGCGGATGATCCACTTGGCGGCGCTGGTGTCGAGATACAGATTGTCATGACGCGAAAGCAACCCGGACAGGAATTCGAGATCCTCCGGCCAGCCCCCCATGTGAGCGCAGATCCAAGGCTGGGGAAATTGAGCCAGAATCTCCTCGAACGGCTCGTATTGGGAGTGCTTTTTGCCGTACTTTTTATGATCGGCATACTTCGCGGTAAACCAGGTATCGGGATCGGCGATGTGGGCCATGAAGTACATCCCGAGATCGGTCGCCTCCTGCATTGCCTCGATACGATGCGGGGCGTTGATCTTCATGAACTCGGGATCGCCGAATTCCGCGGCATAATCCGTGGAACGGGGAGCGGCCCAGAACTTGCAGATCCGCACTCCCAGTTGGCGAAATCCCTGAAGGCGATCAATGAAGCCGTATCCAAGCTCGTGCTTCTTGTCCGCGGCATTCCAGTTGGGTACGGCGATGAAGCGTATTTTGTCTTCCATGGCCTCGCGGATGGCGGGAACCTGTTCGAGCTGGGTCATCGAGTAGGTCAGTCCTATACCGTAGCATTCGGAGGCTCGCTTGTAGATCCTGACGGCTTCGAGACCGCCGATGTGGGTATGCACGTCGATGATGGAGACCGGCAGCTCGGGCATCGACTTCGATTCCTGGGCGTAATCGAGTCCGAAACGATTGGCGGGGCTCGCATCGGGATGAACCACATACTTTAAATTTGAGACGGGACCTGACATGGATGCATCGTAGGCGGTAAAACACGTTTCATGAACGACAGGCCGGAGAAAATCAGCGTCTCCCTCGCCCACGACTGGCTCGTCGGGATGCGGGGCGGCGAGTGGGTTCTCGATCGCCTGGCCAGACTTTTTGGTCCGACGGTTCTTTATACGCTGGTTCATGATGGTCGCTTTCATACGCAGGCCATCGCCGATTGCCGCATCGTCACCTCACCCTTGCAGCGATGCCCGGGCGCGAAAGGACGATTGCGCCGGGCCTATCTGCCGTTCATGCCCCGTGCAGTTGAATGTTTGAAGGTAGACGATTGCGACCTTCTCATCTCCACCAGTTCGGCGGTGATGAAATCAATTAGAACATCACCATCCACACGGCACATGTGCTATTGCCACAGCCCGGCGCGATATGTGTGGGGACAAACCGAGGAATACACGCAAGGGGCGGGAGGAACATTGCGCGGGCTGGGCTTGCGTATGATAAAAAATCGATTTCAAAATTGGGATCGCGAAACCGCAGTTCGCGTTGATTGTTTTCTGGCCAATTCATCACACACCGCCCGGCGTATTCGCGTTTGTTACGAGCGGGATGCGGTGGTGGTCCATCCCCCGGTGCGCACCGAGCATTTCACTCATGACGAGACGATTTCGCGCGAGGATTGGTATCTCGTGGTGGCGGCTCTGGAGCCTTATAAACGCACAAGCCTGGTGATCGAAGCGGCGAATCGTAAGAATCTGCCTTTGAAAGTGGCCGGATACGGCACCCAGTTTCGCACGCTCCAGGCCCTGGCCGGGCCGACCGTCCACATGCTCGGACGCGTGGACGAGGATGAACTGCTCGCGCTGTATCAGAGGGCGAAGGCCCTGGTCTTTCCCCAACTCGAGGACTTCGGCATTGTGGCGGCCGAAGCGCAGGCGACCGGTTGCCCGGTGGTGGCATTCGGCCAGGGCGGCGCTCTGGATATCGTGACCGAGGAGACGGGTGTGTTCTTCAAGGAGCACTCGGTGGATGCAATCCTTCAAGCATACTCTGAACTAGCGCAGCGAATAGCGCGAAACGTTGTGAACCCGGTGATGTGTCGGCGCAATGCCGAGCGATTTTCCGAGAAGGTGTTTGATGAAGCGATTCGACGGGAAGCGGCGCGAGTCCTGGCCCCAGATCGTGACTCAGGCGGATAGACCGTTCGGGCCGTAGTAAATCGCGGGGGTAGACCGGTTGAGCAACGCGGCATGTTTAACGAGACCCACGTAAAGGCGGTATTCCGAATCGAACTCGATATGGCTGACGAGTTCGCAATCGAGATAGCTCATCGCCCGCTCCACGATGGGGGAGCCGCTGGGGGCGTTGAAAGTGCTTATGGTCACAAAGGGATCGTCATTTCGATCGGGGATTATGGCGAATTTCCGTCGCAACAGAATGTCATCAGCCCCGATCTGGCAGAGGGCAAAGGCGCGACTGTCGCGGATGAGCGGCTCTACGGGAAGTCCCTTGGGAAGGGCGATCGTAATCATGTGAGGCTTCACGGAGCATCGCTGAACCCAGCGGGTCAAGACGCCACTGCGATGGTTCTCAAATGTCGAGGTCAAAAGGAATACCCCGCAGGGAACTTGCTCAATCGACTCTGTCACCGCCTCTAACGGCTCCATGGAAGCATCTCCGGATGGGTATTCGCAGATCACGCTTTGCCGATGACGATTTGTCCGCATGGCAATCCCTGTGTTTATCGACGAGAGGATTAGCCGGATTGATTACTTCCGGCTGATGGGCACGTTACCCATCCAGTTATACGTCTCCTGGATGCTTTCGGACTTACCCAATTCTGCCGGTATGAGGGGCTTAGGACCAGTTTCGGATGGGAGGAGGGGCCGTCAGGGGGATAGATGCAAAAAAATGAGATATTGTGTTGCAAAGTGGGGTAAAGTGGGTTATCTTGATCTCGTCTTAATCCGAGGTAGGAATGCGTGATATTTACCGGCGAATACGAACACACCATCGACGCCAAGCAACGTATGGCGGTACCCGCCGAAATCCGGTCCCGGCTCGAGGATGCCAAGCACACCAACGCCCTGTATCTGGTGCCGGGGGCCAACGGGGCATTGTGGTTGTGGCCGGAGAAAACCTTCGAGCAGATGGTCAATGCGATGCAGCAGTCCCTCCTGCCGACCGAGGACATGATGGAATTCGAGGAATTGCTGTTCAGTCAGGCGTCGCGTCTGGAAATGGACAAGACGGGGAGGATCCGGCTCCCCGAACGCATGCTCTCCGAGGCGAAACTGGGACAAACGATCGTCATCCTGGGAGTCCGGGACCATCTGGAACTGCGGGATCCGGAAATATGGAAGCAAAGACGAAAGCACAATCTCGCCACCCAGCCCGAGATCATGATCAAAGCTCGTCGAGCACTGGAGGAGCAGCAGCGCTCGACATCCTGAACAGAAACACCGGTCGGACGCGACTGGTGATGTCATATCGAGAGAGGCACGCCTTTCCTCATGGATGTGATCGGAATGTCTCACAGAGGGGCAGCCGGGCAAGGACGCCCGGAGCTGCGCTGGCCGCTTGTTCGACGAACCACGGACGGTTGCCGGATGACGGTCGAGACGCGAGGAAGTCCTCGAGATCCGCGCTGAATCATGCGTTTCTCGATGGCTTGCCGCGGAGCGGCATATGCCCCGCATGCCGTCGGGTCATGGATGACTCGGCGTGACGATATTCTGAGTGCTCCTGAACAAGGATCGTTCATCAGCACTCAGGGAATATGTGACTTGTCACGATAGAGTGAGAGTCACAATTCGATCCAAGCCTCTGGTTCGGTCATGAGCCAGAGGCTTTTCTATGTTGTTTGGACGGAGTGACAGTCCATGAAGATAACCTGTCATGCGACAGTTTGATTTGCGTGGCATTGAAAGTCAGGCGAACGTCAGGAACTGCCGCCTCCCGCCGGACGGATGGAACCGACCACCGAGGGTTTGTCTTGGAGTATCAGATCGGCAACCTCACGTCGATGCACTTTAATCTCTCTGGGAAAGGAAAAGGCCAGACGAACCCGATCGCCCTTGATCGAGGCGATGCGGACGAATCCCAGGGGCTTCTCTGGATCTCCAATAACGACTTCTTCCCCCTCCCGTCGGGTAATAACCAGCATTCAAGGACCTCCTGTCCACGTCATGACGCGCGTACATGCGCAACCCACCAATGGATAGATTACCGGCAGATGGTATTTTTCCAAGTCCAACTGTCCGAAAATCTCCAACAACCACTGAAAATGCCGTATTGGCATGGCGGGAATGGTTGGAGTTCATTGATCTAATTGACGGCGGTAACTGCAGTTACGCCGGGTACTCTTTCTTTGAGGCTTCGCTCGATGCCGGATTGCAGGGTCATCGTACTGGAGGGGCATCCGACACAAGCTCCGTGAAAACGTATCAGGACATTTCCTGTCGCATCCACCTCCACCAGTTCCAGATCGCCGCCATCGGACTGCACCGCAGGCCGGATCAGATCCAGAACGTGCTGAACCTGCTCATGAAGGCTGGGTTGAGAATCGTTCTCGTGATTGGAAGTACCAGTACGTTCAGGCATGTGTCCCTTTTCGGCTTTCGTGGTATTTTAGCGACTGGGTCCGGTGAGGGCTACCGATTCTTCTGTGTGTACACTATGGACATGTTTCCCCATCCACCTGGTCGTAATCACCATTTCCTGGCCTGTCTTGCGGTATTGGCGGGTCATGTTTTCATAACGAGTTGCAGTTCGCCGATCAGGACATCTGATCCCCTGGGTAGTCTGCGTGATCATACCCTGAGTCCGAGAGTGCATTTCGGGGCCATGGAAGCCCTCGATTTTGAAACCGAACAGCAGGACTATCTCGATGCCCTGCATCGGATCACCTGGCTGCCGGGTTATACAGTCGATGTTCGACAGGCAGCCTTAGATCGCCTTGAGACCCGAGACCATGAAAGGCTCATGCGGACCATTCGGCAATACCTGCCTCGAATCACCGCCTGGCTCTGGCTCAATCGGTTGTGCGATCACATTGCGGATGAAGGCTGGGTCGAACTCACCCCCGCCCTGGTGAGCAGTTGGGCGCGACCCTCCGGCGCGGTCAGCACCGAAAAAGAGCGTCCGGAACGCAGGGCCCTGGCTCGCCTGTATGGCGAAGATCGCCTGCTCGAGGTCGTATTTGATCTATTTTTTGAATCAAACAAGGTTTCACAGCAAGGGCTTCGTACTCGATGCTGGGAGTTGATCCATCGTCTGGGCGAGCGTGACGGGATGATCAGGCGGATCAAGGATGGCGGTTTCCCTGCCGAGGATCTGTTTCTGGCGGATCTTCGAACGGGGGCAGTCGAGTTAGGGGTGGTGCCTTCTAACCGCGAGGAAATTCTCTGGCTCCGCAAGCTGTGCAAGCCGGAGTATGCAGAGTTCCGTTCGCAGGCTCAGGCCGTGACCTCCACGACGGATGTTCATCTGCGTCAGGAACTGGAATTGCGGGATCTGCCGATTTACGTCTCGTGTTCTCTTCATGAGCCTGAACTGCTGGAAAAGTCCAGAGAGGAACTTTATGACGAACTGGCGGCATCGCTGAAGCTCCAGAAAAGTTATGTTCAGGAATCCAATTACGACGCGTATTCAACCAATAGAAACCAGCGGATATACCCGTATCGAAATAAATTAAGCTGGGGCGATCTGGCCGCGATGCGAATTGCCCGGCGCGCCATGTCGGTCCCGCAGGTGGTTGAGCACCTCTTCAGTTTCGCCGAGCGCGATCGCAAGGACAAATCCACGGAATATGGCGGCGTGATCAGGCTCGACGAAAAGGGACGGTTCGAAGTGCTGGAGTTTCTGCCGCGCATCCGGGAGCATGACCGGAAGTACAACGCGCCGCAGGCACTATTCGACGCCGCCTATGATTCTTTGTTCCACTTCCATTTCCATGCCCAGAAGCACCGCAACAAAAAGCACGCGGGACCGGGATATGGCGACACAAATTATGCCGACAACACCCGCGCCAATTGCCTGGTGCTGACCTTCATCAACGAGACCACGCTCAATGTGGATTACTATCGACACGGCGGGGTGGTGGTCGATCTCGGGGTGATCACAAGGCCGTGAAGACAAAAACCGCTCCAGGCATTACGTTCCGCGAAGGGGGCGGGTGAATGCAGTTGCTGCCCATCCTGCTTATCGCGGTGATCCTCGCGGCCGATGCCGGGTTGTCATTCTTCAAGGATCCGTTGATCCATTCCCACGGGATCACCGCGACCGCGGTGATCCTTCCCATGCTGATCATTCTGCTGGTTCAGTGGATCGTCACGAAGGCCAGCCTGCGCCGGCTGAAAGCGGGGAAAAGCCTGCGGCCAATCATCACCGTCGAGCGTATGTCGAATACGGCAAGAATATTGTTGCTGTTGCTGCACGCCGCAAGCGTGCTGGGGCTGGATTGGCTGAACGTCGTGAGAAGCATGATTGGTGATGTGATTCTCCTGGACGAATTGCTGACCATGTTGCCCGCGCTGGGATGCATCTTCGGGACGTGGTGGTTGCAATACCCCATGGAGCAACGGGTGCGCGAAGCTCTGATCATCCGTCGCCTGGATGAGGGGCGACCGATCTATCCCATGCCCTCGCGTCAGCGCTACGTCTGGAGACAGGCTCAACTTCAACTTTTCCTGCTGCTGGTTCCCATCCTGATCATCGTGGGTTTGTCGGAAATCATCGACGATCTCGTCGTGATGTACATTCACGAAGACCGGGCGGAACTTGTCGGTCAACTGGCGACCCTCGCCGCGGGAATCACGGTGTTCCTCTTCGCGCCTCTGCTTATGAAATGGCTGCTCTCAACGGTTCGGATGGCTTCCGGAGAGCTTCGCGATGATCTGATGG
This sequence comes from Planctomycetota bacterium, assembly GCA_022560875.1. GTDB lineage: Bacteria > Planctomycetota > Phycisphaerae > Phycisphaerales > SM1A02 > JADFSH01. The sequence continues at coordinate 11,325 of JADFSH010000073.1, forward strand.
AAATCTGTCGCCGTCATCGCGTACGGGTGCGAGAACTGCTGGTCTGGAAAACGGACGGCACAATGATCAACGCCGCGGTCATGGGGCTGATTGGTCCGCTGCGTTTTGTACTTATCACCGACGCTCTCCTGGAATCGATGAAGAGCGACGAGGTTCGGGCGGTCATGGCGCATGAGATCGGACACGTACGCCGCCATCACATGCCCTGGCTCGTGGCCAGCCTGATCGCAATTTTGTTGCTTACGGACTACGCGATCATCGCCCCCCTCATATGGCTCCAGCCTGATCTCCTGGCGGAATCAACGTCGGGAGCGAAATGGATAGATCTGTCGCTGTCGGTCGTGATTCTCATCATCCTGGCGGCCGGATTCGGGTGGGTGTCCAGAAGGTTCGAGCGCCAGGCCGACACCTTTGCCGCCCAGCATCTCAGCGGGATGGGGCAGATCGCCCCGGGGGCTGAGCCGGAGGTGATTACCCCTGACGCCGTCGGGTCCATACGCAGCGCACTCAATTCGATCTGCCGTCTCAACTCGATCAATCTTCGTCGCCGAAGCTGGCGACACGGGTCCATCGCCTGGAGAATGGAGTACCTTGATTCCATCGTGGGAAGGCCGATTCGCGCCTTGCCCATCGACCGGCAGATCCGCCGGATAAAGCTTGCGACGAGCATCTGCCTGATTTCGATCGTCGGTTATGAGTCTTATCGCTATTGGACTTATGATCCCGGTGAGGAACGCTCCAGCGTGATCACGCACGAGTTGCAGCACATGACGAACACTCCCATTCCGAGCGCAGAACCATGATTCGCTTTACGAAAATGCATGGCAATGGCAACGATTACATCTTCATCAATGGATTCGAGCAATCCGTTGACGACCCGTCAGAGCTTGCCATCCGGATTTCCGATCGCCACACGGGAGTGGGCAGTGACGGATTGATTCTCATGCTCCCTCCGGATAGCACTGACGAGGCCGATCTGAAAATGCGGATTTTCAACGCCGACGGCTCCGAAGCGGAAATGTGCGGCAATGGCATCCGCTGTATGTGTAAATATGCTTATGAATACGGCCTGAGTGATGCCGATCCCATGCGCATCCAGACCGGGTCCGGGATACTGGCCTTGGAGTACACCCGTAACGCCCACGGACTGGTCGAACTGGTGACGGTGGATATGGGGGAGCCGGAGGTGAGCGGGCATCCCCATCTCGACCTCGAATTCGACGATGGCCGTTGGAGCGGGGTGTTCGTCTCCATGGGCAATCCACATGTGGTCATGTTCAGTGATGAGCATCCGGAGTTGATGGCTGGGCCGTTGGCCGAGTTTGATCTGACGCGATGGGGGCCGCGAATCGAAAACCACCCTGCGTTTACTCACCGTATCAACGTCCACTTTGTTGAAGTGATGTCAAAGTCGGAAATCACCATGCGCACCTGGGAGCGCGGCAGCGGAATCACCCAGGCGTGCGGCACGGGCGCGTGCGCCGTGGGCGTGGCGGGCGTCATCACCGGACGGACCGAGCGCGATGTGCTCGTTCACCTCCCGGGAGGTGATCTGAACGTGCGCTGGGATGAGCCGAGCAATCACGTGCATATGACCGGCCCGGCGACGGAGGTGTTCAGCGGGGAATGGGAAGAACAAGCCATGAGCGATGAGCCATGCGCCATGAGTGAATAATCCTGACCAACCACATGCTACCTATCCCTTGACTCCTGACGACTGCACAAACCCATGCCCCTCACCGAACTAGAATCCAAACTCTGCGAATCGATCGCGCTGAAGCGTGAATCGCTCATCGAGCAACTTGCCCGGCACGTTGCCATTCCCACCGGCATGAATTACACGCCGGGATTGGTGGCATATCAGGAGTTGCTGCTGGACCGTCTCACTGCACTGGGAGCGGAGATCGAACTCATTCAGGGTGATCCGCGACCGGAGTGGTTGGACTATCCCGCTACCGGATCGGGGGCAAACGACGATGGCGACGAGACCATTCCCGCCATTGTCATAGCCCGGCATCAAATTGGCTCTGACTCCCCGCGTGTGCTTCTGTGCGGTCATCTCGACACGGTGCATGATCCCTTTGGTGATTTCCGGGAGTTGTCGATTGCCGAAGATGGCAAGACCGCCACCGGCCCCGGGGTGGTGGACATGAAGGGCGGCCTGCTCGTCATGATCACCGCCCTGGAAGCCCTGCATGAGGTGGAAGTGGAACTGAACTGGACGGTGGTGCTCAACTGCGACGAGGAGCGGGGGTCGTTTCAGAGCCTGGCGACGCTGCAGGAGGTGGCGAAGACCTGCGATGTCGGCATCGTCGTCGAACCGGCCCTGGCCGACGGCTCGTTGGCGATCGAGCGGATGGGGTCGGGACAGTTCAGGATCGAGGTAACGGGACAGACGGCGCATGTTGGCCGGGAATTTGAGCGGGGCATCAGCGCCGTGACGAAGCTTGGGGAGTTGATAGTGGCGATCGGAAAAATGGCCGACCCGGAAGCGGGCATTCTTATCAACGTGGGTCCAATATCCGGGGGGGCGGTGACGAATGCGGTGCCGGATCATGCCGCCTGCTGGGGAAACATGCGAGCCAGGGATGATAACGTCGCAAAGAAGCTCGATGCCATGCTCGAAGGGCTGGTGACCGCGAATGATGCCATGCCGTCCGTTTCAATATCGAAGCAATGGAATCGACCGACCAAGCCCTTGACCGACGCCGTGCAGAAACTTGCCGATGCCGCTCGTCAGGCGGCCCAAGACCTCGGCCAGCAACTCCCCTTCGCCTCCACCGGCGGCGTCTGCGATGGCAACGTGCTTCAGGCCGCGGGCCTGCCCACGATTGACACCCTCGGCGTGAGAGGCGGCAATCTGCACCGGACGGATGAATTTATCGAGATAGGTAGCCTTGTTGAACGCAGTCAGCTCCTGGCGATTCTCTTGCTTCGCACCGCCGGATAGGAAATTCCTGCCGGGCGGATATTCCGGCTACGATGAAGTCTGTTCTCACACATTCAAGGTTTTTCTCACGGGAACCTGATCCGCATGGCAACCGACACCACCCTTCGCAACCTTGCCGACACGCTGCTTGACAATCCTGCCGTGAGCGGGGGGATTGATTCGATTATTCGCGAGTTGCGGGAGGCCCAGTCATCCATCACCGGCGTGCGTCCGCCAGTCGAAGAGCTTCGGGTCGGGTACGAGCAATACCTCGCTCAGGTGGAAAAGGACAAGGGCCGCAAGCCGGTGTTTCCGTATGTCGGCTCGGGTCTCGGCAACGGTCCCCTCGTCGAACTGGCCGACGGATCAGTCAAATGGGACATGATCAACGGCATCGGAGTGTCCATGTTCGGGCACAGCCATCCCGGGATGACCGAAGCCGCGATCCGGGGGGCCCTGGCCGACACGGTCATGCAGGGCAATCTCCAGTTCAATCGCGAGGCGATCGACTTCGCCCGACTGCTCGTCGAGGAGGCGGGGCGCACCAGCAAGATAACCAAATGCTTCCTCACCAACTCCGGGGCCATGGCCAACGAGTCGGCCCTGAAAGTCTGCATGCAGAAAACCGGCGGCAAGGCCCCCCGCATCCTCGCTTTTTCCCACAACTTCATGGGACGCACCATCGTCCTCTCCCAGATCGGCGACAGTGCGGCGGGCCGGGTCGGCATTCCCCTCAACCTTCAGGTTGACTACATGCCGTTTTATGATCCGGAGCAAGACCAGAACTCGATCGACGATGCGCTGTCTCGCCTTCAGCAGTTCATCGATCGCTACCCCGGACAGCATGCCTGCTTCGCCATGGAATTGATTCAGGGTGAAGGTGGGTTCAACATCGGCCCCCGGGAATTTTTCGAGCCCCTGATGAAGCTATGTCGTGAGAGCGGCATCCCCGTGCTGGTGGATGAAATCCAGACTTTCGGACGCACGGAGACGATGTTCCACTTCGAGTCGCTCGGCCTGGGTGAGTATGTGGATGTGGTGACGATCGGCAAGATGAGCCAGGTCTGCGCATGCCTCTACACCGAAGACATGAACCCGAAGCCGGGGCTGCTCTCCGGCACGTTCATCGGATCTTCGGTCGGTCTCCAGGTCGGCAAAAAAATGCTCGAAACCATGCGCGACGGCGGGTATTACGGCCCCGAAGGTCGCATTGCGACGCTGCATAAGGCTTTTTGCAAGCGAGCTGAATCGCTGGTGAAGAATCATCCCGAGTTTTTCGGCCCCATGCCGAATAAAACGGTGCCAGAGCAACAAGCAATCGGTCCTTACGGCGGCATCGGCGGTATGATGCGTTTCACGCCCTTTGGTGGCGACAAGGCCATGATTCTCAAGAGCATTCACGCGATGTTCGAGGAGGGCGTCATCGCCTTTTATTGCGGGCATGGGCCTTTTCATATTCGGTTCCTCGCCCCGGTGGGGGTGATGGCACCGGAGCAGTTCGATGATGTGTTTGCGATCGTCGAGCGGGCTCTGGGCAAGGCATCAGGTTGATACGGAAAATCAATGTTTCTCATCAGGCAGGCACAACTCGAAGATTCGCCGACGATTCTGAAGCTCGCGAAGATGGTGCATTCAAACAATCTGCCGGACGATCTTGACATCCTCCGCTCGAAGATCGTCCGGTCGCGGAAAAGCTTCGCGGGCATGTTTGAAAACCGCTCCGATCGCGAGTTCATCTTCGTGCTGGAGGATACGGAAACCGGCAATACGATCGGCTGCTCGTCAATCATCGCCGCGATGGGGGGGCCGGGGCAGCCGCATATTTACCTCCAGATGCGGAAGCGTGAGTTTTACAGCGAAGATCTCCAGACCGGTCAGGTTCATGTCACGTTGCAACTCGCCACCGATGAGTCCGGCCCCTCGGAGATCGGCGGCTTGATTCTTTCCCCGGCCTATCGCGGTCACAAGGCCAAGCTGGGGGCGCTCCTGAGCCTGATCCGCTTTCATTACATAGGCCTGCAACGCGAATGGT
>JADFSH010000009.1 GCA_022560875.1 Planctomycetota bacterium
TTCCAGTCGGGATGGGCATACGCAGGCTTGGGCTCCGAACCATCGGCACTCACCAGAATCACCTCGATGATCTCGCCCTTCCGCGCCTGGAGGGCGCACCATTTTTTCGCTTCCTCGGGCTTGATCAGATCCCAGAATTGCTTGACTTCCACGGCGCTGGCCACCCCCAACCGCTGCAGGGCCGAGTTGCAGGCCCAGTCGATCATCTGCACGCGAGTGGGGAGCTTGTGGCAATCCTGCTCGGGGAACATGCGCTCGTTGAGATCGTAGACCTTATGAAAGTTCACCCGCCGCGTCACCCCCAGCTTGCCGGTGTGCCAGAGATATTCCAGTGCGGCCTTCTGGGGCTTCCAACCCCACCATGGGCCGTTCTTCTCTTCCTTGTGCTCGAAGTCCTTCGACATGAGAGGACCTTCATCGCGAATCCGCTTGAGAACATGATTGAGCAGCTTCCGGGGGTTCTCTCCGAGACGCGAGTACCACCAGCCGTTCTCCTTGATCCGCCGTTCTGACTTCTTGTAGCGATGATGCCAAAAGGCTCGGCAGGCCACAGGTATGATCGACGCATCGTGCGTCCAGTGCTCATACAACTTGCGGTCGGTCTCCAGCAGTTTCGTCAGCATGTGTTTTTCGTAACCGTCGAAACGTGACATGAGGATATGGTGGTGGGCTCGCTCGACGATGTTGATGGTGTCCACCTGCACAAAACCCATACGCTCAATGCAGCGACAGACCGAGGCGGCAGTCGCCTTCCTTGCCGGGTCATCCCGCAGCCCCTGACCGAGCATGAGGAGGCAGCGAGCGTCTCGCGCGGAAATGGTTGTGACTGACTTCGCGGAGACCATCGACACAGCATAAACCAGTTTGGGAGTGCCGTGGGTAATTCATGCCGGCGTATTTTGGTTCCCCCCCGAAGCGACGGGTTAGCCAGCACCCACCCAAAACGCGTCGCAATCAATGAGACTTGACCCAAAATCATCTTCGTGGGACAATCATCATCGCTTCACTTCCGCTCCTGCCTCGCCGGATGATTCGCTACGAAAGGGCAATGCACCAGGAAATCTCATCCAATTGATTTGATCATGGACACTGACATCAAACAGTCAGGCGCTTGCAAACCTGTGAAAGGTCGTTATGCGATCGAACTGCCGGAAGATGAGTATGTTAAGCTATGGGGCACGCTCATGCAGGTGCGAGAGCGACCAGTGCACCCTCGCCGATGGATCGCGCGAATTGTTCAGGTTTGCATCGCCCTGGTGATTGCCTTTTTTTGCTCTCGCTTTGAGCAATCGAAGTATTTTGCGATGGCTTCAACCGTGTACGCCGTACAAGCGGCATTGTCACTTGTCGCCCCCAACGCACGTAGCATCCGCGCTCTTCGCTACGCCGGTGGCATCGGAATCGTTATCCTCCTCTGTCTCTGGCCATACACCATACCCTTAGGCGCGATCACCGCCCTTGCTCTCCTGCCGCCCCTTCTGGGTCGTCCCATGGCACGAATCAGCGCTCGTCGTGAATGGCGGCGGACCACTCATTTCCACGGAACTTTTGAATGCGGCTTTGATGAGGAGTCGATTTGGCTGGTCAGCAAGAACATGAAAGCACGCTGCCGCTGGTCGGAGATCAATTGGTGGGCACTCACCTCAGAATGGCTGGTGCTTTTTCCGGAAAGCATGACCAGGGTCTTCTTCCCCCTTGGGCAACTCCAAAAAACTGATATGTTCGACCACTTGTTGACGCTGGCAAAAGAGCACAGCCAACCGTTTGGAACACCGCCCAGACCCCGCTCCAAAAAGGGGGAAGGTTAGACCGATGCCTTGATTCGGCCGAACAACCCGAACCACGCGTCAGGTGGTAGAGTCAACCACATCGTGCTTCCCGCCGAAGCGGTGTGTAGCACGGCACCCATCAACTCTTCCAGATTCTCCCTCCTTGTCCTTTGTGCCTCTGTAGTGAATCCCCCCTACGTGGCAATGCCCTTCAGCAGTACACCGACGGCGTAGGCCAGCACCGCCGCAATCCCGCCCACAAACAGCGTCTCCAGACCGGCGAGCCACCATTTCTCCTCGACAAAGCGGCTCTTGACCGCACCGACGATGAAGAAAGCCACCCCGGTCATCACCGCACTCCACAGAAAGGGGCTCGAGAGCTCGACGAGTCCCATGATGTTGGCGATGTACGCCAGCAAGGGCAGGATGCCGATACCCACGAATGCAAAGAACGTCGCACCGGCCGCCTTCCACGGCGAGATACCTTCCAGGGTCAGTCCGAGTTCTTCGGTCATCATCGTGTCCACCCACCGATCGATGTCCGCGGTGATGGTCTGCACAGCGTCTTCGAGTTGCTGTCCTGAAAAACCCTTGGCCGTGAATATCTGGCGAATCTCCTCGCGCTCACCCTCGGGAATATGGCGGATGTGTTGCTCTTCCTGCTTCCTCGCCCGCTGGCGCAACTGCTCCTCCGCCCGCACTCCGAGAAAGTTGCTCACGGCCATGGAGAACCCATCCCCAATAAGATTAGCCGTACCAAGAATCACCACGATGCCCGCATCAAGTTCCGCCCCGGCCACGCCCGCCACAACGGCGAAGGTAGTCACCGCCCCGTCAATGGCCCCGTAGATAAAATCCCGGAGGTAGCTGTCACTGCGCCCGGAGCGCAAACGCTTGTGGATCGCCTCAGGCGTGTGGTCGTCACGCAGCCCCTTGATTGCCCCGTCCTTGTGCGGCGATGTCATGACTGTCATCCTTTCCTTAGCTGAAGCGTGTACTCAATCAGGGCAAGGATATCTCACCGGGAAATGAGGACGACATTGGTTCCCCATAATGAACCCTAGCGGATGCCCAAAAAAGAGGACATCAGACACCTCAGCTACCCTTAATCCGCTCGAAAAGGGGACTGAGGACTTGAATCTAAGACCCCGTTGTCATAAATTCTCAACAATAGACCTCCTCTTTGTGTCCAGAATCACAAAAACCCGATACAATTGGTATTGAGACGCAGTCTCAAGACCACTACAATGCTTGGAACCAACCTGAAGCCTTAAGAATCATGTCTGACCTCGCCACCAAAATGAAGCTCGTCCCCCTGACAACCCTGTCGGACGGGATGTGCGCCACGGTCGAGCTTCGCGAGATGTGCAGCGAGGACTGCGAATTGCTCAGCGCGATGGGGCTGACTGATCGTTGCCGACTTCGTATTTGTCGGGTCGGCGAGCCGTGCATCATTCAGGTTGCCGCGACCCGGTTAGGTCTTTCCTCAACGATGGCCAGCAAGATAATGGTCCGACCCGATCCGGCCTCCGACTGATCGAAACGGGACTCCACGATGACGCCCCAGCTCGACCCACCGCCCACGCTTTCCAAACCCGATCATCACTCGAGCCCTCAACGCGCCCAGATGCGCTTCGCCCTCCTGGGAAATCCCAACACCGGCAAAACAACACTTTTTAATCGCCTCTGCGGCGTGCGCTCGAACACCGCCAACTTTCCCGGCTCCACGGTTGAAGCGCGCAAAGGCATCAGAAATTTCCAGGGCATGCGTTACGAAGTGATCGATCTGCCCGGACTCTACGGACTCAACCTGGATCGACCCGAGTCATCTTTCTGCAAAGCCTACCTTGCCGGCAATATCGAAACGGCTCAGCGTCCGGACGGCATCATCATCGTCACTGACGCCACGAACCTTTCCCGCAATCTGATCTTCGCCAGCCAGGCTCTGCAACAGAACCTGCCCGCAATCGTGGCCCTGAACATGATCGACCTCGCCCAGCGCGGGGGGCTGACAATTGATATCAAGAAACTCGGCGAGTATCTGGGTTGCCCGGTCATCCCCATCTGTGCCCGCAGCGGAGAAGGGGTTCCGGATCTGCTCAAGGCCATGACATCGCCCGTCATCAGCGATGCGAATCTGCCCGATCCGACCATCGCCCAAGGCGCATCGGAATGGTCTGACGAAGTCATCGCCAGAAGCGTGGGAGGGCATTCGGCCATCGGGACGGCCGGGGACAGCTTCACCGACCGCCTCGACATGGCGTTCACTCATCCCATCCTCGGGGTCCTGATCTTTACCGCCATCATGACCGGCCTGTTTTACACCATCTTCGCTCTCGCGACGGTCCCGATGGATCTCATCGATATTCTCTTCCTTCATCTCGGCAACCTCTTCGGCGCGGTACTTCCCGCCGGCGCCCTTCACGATCTTGTCGTCGATGGGGTGGTGGCGGGCATCGCCGGAGTTGTTGTCTTCCTGCCGCAGATCTGCGTGCTTTTTTTCCTGCTCACGATTCTTGAAGACACGGGCTATCTCGCCCGGGCCGCATTCGTCACCGATCGAATATTGCGAAAGTTCGGTCTGCCCGGCCAGGCGTTCGTGCCGTTTCTTTCGGCTCACGCCTGCGCGATACCCGCGATCATGTCGGCGCGACTGATTCCCGATCATCGCGATCGCATGGCGACGATCCTCACCGCGCCTTTCATGAGTTGCTCGGCCCGAGTGCCGGTGTATGTCCTGATCATCGGGATGCTCTTTGGCAACAACGCTCTCTACGCCGGCCTTGCGTTCACGGGTTGCTATGTCATGGGGGCGGTGGCGGCATTGCTCAGCTCTCTGCTGTTCCGACGGACGTTCCTCAAGGGGCCGGCGAGGCCGATGATCCTCGAACTTCCCACCTACAAGATGCCGTCACTCCGCACGGCGCTGCTCACAACCTATGACCGGGCCATGGTCTTTCTCAAGAACGCCGGCACGGTCATCGTATCGATCTGCATCGTGCTCTGGTGGCTGGGTGAATATCCACACGTCGCCCCGCCCGCCGATGCGATAGCGCTGCGCGTCGAGGCCGAACAGATCGCCGATTCCGATCCCGACGGATCTCAAGCCAAGCTCCTGATGGCCGACGTTCTGGAAGCGAAACATGCCAAGGCCGAGAGTTACGTAGGACAAATCGGGCACACACTGGAGCCCGTCTTCAAGCCGCTCGGCTTTGACTGGCAACTCACCATCGGGGTGATGACCAGCCTGCTGGCCCGGGAGGTTTTTGTCTCGACCATGACGGTCGTGCTGGCGGGAACGGAAGATGACCCCGCGGAGAATCATACCGTACGCGAGCGTATCGTCGGGGCGGCCCGCTCCGACGGCACCCCGCTTTTCACCACTCCCGCCGCCGCCAGCCTGTTGGTGTATTACGTTCTCGCCATGCAGTGCCTGCCCACCCTCGTGGTGACCCGGCGCGAAACGGGAAGCTGGAAATGGGCCGGGTTTCAACTCGTATACATGACCGGCCTCGCTTACCTTCTGGCCCTGATCGTCTTTCACAGCCTGACCTGGATGGGGGTGGCGTGATGCCTTTCGGCGACTGGCAATTCTGGATCGTCTCCCTGCTGGGATTGGGCGGTGCATGGTTCATCATCAAACCGTTCCTGCCCGGCAAATCCAAGTCGGGAAGCTGCCCGAGCTGCGCTTCGGGAACCGCATCGAAAAAGAAAAAAGGCCAGCGGGTGGGGCTCACCATCGAGCGCAAGCACATGCAATGATGAGATTGCAAAGGTGGCACGGGCATCTTGCCCGTGCGAATCTTTCTCGAACAGGCAGGATGCCCGTTCCACCAGATTCTCACAGTGATTTGAATTCCGTGACCGTTCGTTCGCACTGGACATTGCCGGTATGGAGCGTGGTTGATGGTTCGACGAGCAGGACGTGGACCTCGCCCCCGATCGTCTCGGGCTTATGCTCCATCCCCCGGGGAATAATGATCAACTCCCCCTCGCCGACTTCGATCACCCGCTCGCCCGAATCCTCGCGGATATGCATGGCCAGAACCCCCTTGACCACGAGGAACAGCTCATCCTCGCTCTCATGATGATGCCAGATGAAATCCCCCTCGATCTTGGCGAGCTTGATCGCGCAGTCGTTGACCTGCCCGGCCAAGCGCGGACTCCACTGCTCATCAAAGCTGGCAAACGCCTGGGCGAGGTTGATCTTTGTAATTGTCATAATGAGTGGTCCCTTTCCTCACGATGAAAATCCGGTCCCTGACCACGATCTATCCCCATGTATTGCCGCTTGACGCAGAATGCGTATGATGATCGATTCACCAGAAAATGACCACTCAGTTTCATTCACGAAGGACAAACACACAATGAGACGCGCGAAGATCTCCATCATCGGGGGCGGCAACGTGGGGGCCTCCTGCGCCCTCTGGGCCGCGGAAAAGGAACTCGGCGATATCGTCGTCCTCGACATTCCCAAGGCCGAGGACCTCGTCAAGGGCAAGATGCTCGACCTGGCCCAATGCGGCCCGGTGGAACTGTTCGACGCCAATATCATCGGCACCGCCGACTATGCCGACACCGCGGGTTCGGATGTGGTCATCGTCACGGCGGGAATTCCCCGCAAGCCGGGCATGAGTCGCGATGACCTCATCGCCACCAACGTCAAGATCGTCAAGTCGGTGGCGGAGCAGGTGGCCAGCCATTCCCCCGACGCGGTCATGATCATCGTCTCCAACCCGCTCGATGCGATGGTGTTCACCGCGTGGCGAGCCAGCGGTTTTCCCACCAACCGGATCGTCGGCCAAGCCGGCTGCCTGGATGTGGCGAGGTTCAAGACATTCATCGCCATGGAAACGGGATTTTCCGTGGAGGATATCAACGCCCTGCTGCTGGGCGGACATGGCGACACCATGGTTCCACTGGCGCGCTACACCAATATCTCCGGCGTGCCGATCTCGAAATTCATCAGCGACGATCGGATGAACGAGATCATCGAGCGGACCAAGAAGGGCGGCGGCGAGATCGTCAAGCTCATGGGCACCAGCGCCTATTACGCGCCCGCCTCCGGCTCGGTGTCGATGGCCGAAGCCATCATCAAGGACAAGAAACGCATCCTGCCCTGCGCCGCGTACTGCGATGGCGAATACGGCATCAATGGCTACTTCGTGGGTGTACCCGCCGTCCTCGGCTCCGGGGGCGTGGAGCAGATCATCGAGGTCGATCTCAATGACGATGAGAAATCGCTCATGGATAATTCCGTCGAAGCGGTCAAGGAACTCGTCGAGATCGTCAAGCAGACGTTTCCGGAACTGGCGGAAGCGGCGGTGTGACGCCGGTGAATGCTTCGCGACAAACTACAAAACCCAGGGATTGCCCTCCCTGGGTTTTTTTAACATTACATGACAACTAGCGGGTGGCCCGGGGGAAATTCAACTGCCTGCGTTCCGGCGGCACCCTCGTCATGGACATGATGGGCAAGGAAATAAGCCCGAATGATTCCATCAGGGCGTGGGGGTGGTCATTCCGGAGGGCGGGGAAACTCCGCTGGATTGTCCCGGACGCATCATCGCGAAGGCAATCAGGATTAGTACGAAGACTCCGATGATAAGTCCGACGATGACTGGCCCGGCCAGTCTGTTCTCATGCGGCGAGAGTTTCGCCGGCTCGCCCTGGGGATCAGATTCACGCCAGCCCAGATCGCGTAGGGAGAAGTGCGCATCGCATTCCGGACATCGCCGCAGGCCTTTCTCGATTGCCGCCGCGATGCCGTGATGACATGACGGGCATTTCTTGGCGTGATAGGGAATGTCATCCGGCTCGAATTTCGCGATCACCCCTCGCTCCTCACTACCCTGAGCATGACGCCACCCGCGCGCTCCCCATACAATTTGAACAACGCCGAAGATCCCCATGGCAAAATAGAGCACCCATGACCAGGCGCTCGCTCCCGGGGGAAAATACCAGGCCAGCACTCCCACCAGCAATTGCGTCAGCACGCCGAGGATAAACCCGAGCAGCCGACGGGCGCGATACGCCGTCACGTCGAAAAGGGGTCGATCGCAGTTCGGGCAGCGCGCCGGGCGGTCGGGGTCATCCGCGGTCAGGACATACGCGCAGACCGGGCAATGTGTTTCGTGACCGGGGGGCAGTGTCATACGTTGTTGTTTTCCATGACGCGGACTGACGACCAGACATCCTTGAGTCTTCTCTCAGATGAGACTACTCGGATGCAGACCGGACGCAACCGCTAGCGAAGGCCTCATCCCTCGTTTTTCGATACACTCCAGGAAATCGTTGCTCCCCTTTCGATATCGGAAACCGGGTAGTGACATCATGCTCCCCTGAAAGGCGTTGTGAGTGAAGTCCAGGACTTCATTAAACAGTCCAAGAGCCGCGGCCATCAGCCTGATCCTGATCGTCATCGGAGTTCCCCTGATGACGCTGGCGTATCAATCGCTGCGTTCGGGGCGAAGCTGGTCAGAGATCATCCGAGGCATGTCCGGGGCTCAATCGCCGGACCCGCTGGCCGTCACAAACTCCGGAGATGATTCGAGACTTCCCGCTCCGCCCCGGGGTCGATTCAGACGCAAGACCGTCGGCATGCCATTCCAGGAGAACCCGTATATCACCCATGTCCAGGCGATCGATCTCGATCAGGATGGCTTGCTCGATGTCATTGTCTCCGATGCCCGCTCCAATCGCGTGAGCTGGATCAGACAGGAGAGCCCCGGCGTATTCAGCGAGCGTCTCATCAGCCCCGCCATCATTGCCCCGGCGCGTACCCAGGCGTTCGACATCGACCAGGACGGCGATCTCGATGTGCTCATCGCCGGACTAGGATCGCTTTTCCCCACCAATGAAAAACTCGGCAAGGTGGTCATTCTCGAAAACATGGGCGACTCATCCTTCACCGCCCACACCATCGCCACCCGCCTACCCCGCGTCGCGGATGTGCGCGGTGGCGATTTCGATGGTGATGGCGACATGGATCTGGTCGTCTCGCAATTCGGCGCCGAGGAAGGCCGGACGAGCTGGATGGAAAACCTCGGCGACTGGACATTCAAGGATCATCCCCTACTCGAACTCAGCGGCAACATTCACACGATTCCTATCGACCTCGACGGGGACGGCGATCTTGATCTGGTGAGTCTTATCAGTCAGGAATGGGAAGAGATCTACGCCTTCATCAACGACGGGAGTGGAAATTTCTCTCAACATCTTCTCTATGGATCGAGTAACGACGATTATGGATCAAGCGGCATCAGTCTTGCCGATCTCGATGGGGACGGCGACACCGACATCCTCTATACCAACGGTGATGCCTTTGATTACACACCACCCCTTCCCCGCCCCTGGCACGGCGTGCAATGGCTGGAGAATCGCGGCGATCTGAAGTTCACCTTTCATCGCATCATTGATTACCCCGGAGCCTACGGCTCAAGCCCCATTGATGTGGATGGCGATGGCGATCTCGACATCGTCGTGGTCAGCAGCTTCAATTACTGGGATAATGAGTCGGCGCAGAGCGTCATCTGGCTCGAAAATAACGGCGAGGCGAGCTTTCTTCGCCATAACATCACAAACGACCCCACTCACCAGATCACCGTCAGTATCGGCGACTTCAATAATGACGGCCTGCCGGACCTGGTCACGGGGGGGATACACTTCTACGCCCCCTACGACCGCATCGGGCGGGTGACACTCTGGCTGAACACGGGTAAAGACGACGTGGCGAAACCCTAGCCGGGCCGGGACTCTGAAGCATGGATGAGCACAACGACCCCAGTATCACAAACGAAAGCCATGGCCAGACTCAACTGCCCGCGCGAATTATTTTTGTCATCATCGCCCTGAGCCTCGCCTTCGGCCTCTGGTATGTCACCAATGAGCTGATTCGTCGTTCACATGCCGAGCTTCTGCCTTTGATGCCCGACCTGAGCCGTGAGCGGGTTCCCGTCGTCGAGCAGATCACGATGGCGGACCGCAATGCCCGGGGCAACCCACTCTCAGCCGCCTATATCGGCGCTCTGGCGAAGCGATATCATGCCAGCGCCTACTCGAACCATGCCCGGGTGTGCTACGAACTGGCACGAAAACTCGAACCGGATAACTGGCGTTGGGCGTATTACCTGATTCTCCTGCACGAGGAGATTGGCGACACGCAGAGCGCTCTTGTCGCGCTCCGGGAGTTTGTGTTGCTCAAGGATAATCTCGCCCTGGCCTGGTTTCGGCTCGGTGAGGCGGAATTCAATGTCGGGCGCGACGAGGAAGGGGATCTCGCTTTTTCCCGCGCGACTCAACTCGCCAATAGCGCTTCCTCAGCATCACTCCGACGTAAACCATTCTTCCCTCTCGGGTCGTATGCCGCGGTCGGGCGCGCGAGAATCGCATTTCGCCGGAAACGATACGAAGACATCGAACCTCTGCTGCTGCCGGTTGTCGAGCGTTCTCCGATGTTCGGTGCAGCTCATCGCCTGCTTGGGAATTCATATCAGAAGATCAGGCGAGAGGACGACGCGAACCGTCAACTGAATCTGGCTCTCGACTGCGGCCCCTACTCGCCGCCCGTCGATCCGCTGATTGACGACCTGACCACGCTCTCGCGCAGCCCCGCGTTTCTCCTCAAGGAGGCCGGGGTTGCCTACAACAAGGGTGATGCGGCATGGGCCGAAACGACGCTGCGCCGGGCTCTCAATCTGTATCCCGATGATGAAGACATTCTCGGGGAGTGGACACTCCTGCTCTGTCGCCTGCATCGTCTTCCGGAAGCCCTGCCTCTGCTTGATCGCTTTCTCGCCCTGCCCCCCACCCATCACGCCACGCCGAGCAAGATCGGCACGGAACTCATCAGCCAGAATCAACTCGCCGAGGCGATCGAGTGCTTTCGCATCGCGGTCGAATTGCAGCCCGCCCATCCCGCCAATCATCTCAACCTGGGCATGGCCCTGGCCAGGAGCGGCCGGCTCGACGAGGCCGAGGGATATTTTCGGGAGACGCTGCGGCGCGACCCGCTTTCCTACAACGCCCAGCGTAATCTCGCCACCGTCCTATTCGATCAGTCGCGTTATGACGAGGCGATCGAGCCGTATACCGCCGCGCTGAAGATCAAACCCGAGGATGCGGATGGGCGGTTCCGCCTTGGTCGCGCGCTGGAGCAAACCCAGCGCTTCGATGAGGCGATCCGGGAATATCGGGTAGTCCTGGACCTCGATCCAGACCATGTACGCTGTCTCGACCGGCTCGCCCAGATTCTTTCCGCCCGTCAGCAATATGAGGAAGCACTGACGCTTGCCCGGCATCTGGCGGATGTCGGCAAGCAATTTCCCCAGGCGCACCACACCCTGGCCCGAGTCGCGTTCGCGGCCGGCGATATCCAGCTCGCCCGACAACACTGCAAGCTCGCTCTTGAGCTCGATCCCGGCTTCGCCCCCGCGCGGGCGCTGCTTGATCAGATCGGCGAATGAACCGTAATCTTCATGAGCAGTCTCTGGAAGGAGCAATTTCCAAATTCGATGGAACCGAACCGGCCCGGGCGGCCTTCTATCAACCGTAAAACGCCCCCGTGAAGGGCGGAATAATCGGAGTCAGCATGGAAGCGGATGCTTGTGCAGTAGTGATGGAAGCGGACGGCGTGAATGCCGAACCCGATCTCGTGGAACGGGCCAAGTGCGATCGTGACGCTTTTTCGCAACTCTACCGGCTTCACTATCGGGCCATTGCCTCGTATCTGTACCGACGTACCGGCGATGTCCATGTGACCGAGGAGCTGGTCAGCGATGTGTTTTTCACCACCCTACGCACATTGCATCGTTTCGAGCAGCGCGGCATCCCGTTTCGATCCTGGCTTTACCGGATCGCCACGAATGCCGTGAACAACTGGGCCCGAAGGAGGCGGCGGGAGTTGCGTCGCCTGAGCGATACCGCCCAATACGAACGGACGAAAACCTCCGAAGCCGCGGCATTGACAACCGAACTCAGACCGGAACTGCTCCGTGCATTTCAGTCACTCTCGCCGAAGCATCAGACGGTGCTGGCCCTGCATCATCTGGAGGAACTGTCCGTCGATCAGATCGCCCTGGTCATCGGGCGCAGCCCCGGCACGGTCAAGTCGCGTCTCAGCCGTGCGCGAGAGGCGATGCGAAAAAACCTCAAGGAATCAGGTGCCATATGAATCACGAACAAGACCCGCTTGAAAATGCCATGTCCGCGCTTCGCACTCCCCAGTGGGATCGGGAAGATCACATGAACGCCCTGGAAAGGCAATTGATGAACAACCCCGCGCAAATGCATTCCGTTCCACATCGTCGCCGCCGCACCGGCCTCATCGTCCTGGCCCTGCTCCTGGTGAGCGGCCTCGCGGGCGGCGCGACGTACCTCCATCTGACGAAGGCCGTCCAGTATTCGTTCATCATTCGTTATCAAGGTGAAGTCGTGGCCCGACCGACCATTCTCATAAAACGCGGCCAGACCGCCGCCTGCACCATCGGCAACGGGACGGACGCCTACACGGTCTTCATTCACTACGACGGCACCACGTCCTACGAAGGCCCTCCCGGAGTTGAGATCTACCTCGTGATCGAGGAAGTCGAGTTGGACGACTGACCCCGGCGTGTCTTACCCCATCAACCCGTCCAGAAGCTCCACGATCCCCTGGCCCTGGGTGGCGATGGTCTCGAAGATCGCGCGGCCGGAGGCGATATCCAGCAGTTCCCGGTGCAGCTTGTTCTCCCCGGCAAAGTCCGCCTTGTTGATCACGAACACATCGGCGATCTCCAGGATCCCCGCCTTGTCCATCTGCACCGAGTCGCCCATGCCCGGCACGACCACCACCGCGGTGGTGTCCACGTGCTCGCGAATACGCGTCTCGTTCTGACCCGCCCCGACGGTCTCGATGATGAGCCGGTCGAAGCCCGCCCCCCCGATGAGTTCGATCATTTCGGGCAGTGAGGTGTAATCCTCGCCCGCGATCGCCAGCGATCGGTAAAAGACGTTTTCATCGACGGCGTTGAAATCGACCCGCAAACGATCGCCCAGCAGCGCCCCGCTGGTGATGGGGCTCATGGGGTCGAAGGCGACTACGGCAATCTTCTCGCCTCGCTGCACCACTTCGCTCGCCATCGCCGCAACCAAGGTGGACTTGCCCGCTCCCGGCGAACCGGTCAGTCCGATGACCTTTGCCGGCCGGCGTCTGGGCGCCGCATCCGGGGGCGGAGGCGGGGGCTTTCCCGCGTGGGCGAGGCTGATATGCCGCGCGAGCTGCGCGATTGGATGGTCTGATGCCTTGTCCTCATAGGGCTTGGTCGCCTCGCGCACGGAATCGATGATCTGCATCATGGTCGTGCCCGTATGGAAGATGCTGTTGATGCCCGCATCGAGCATGGTCTGGACATCTTCCTTGGGAATGATGCCGCCCATGTTGACGGTCATGTCGGGCCGCCCGACCTTGCCGCACTCACCGATGAGACGCGGCACAAGGACGAGGTGGGAGTTGCTCATCATCGAGCAGGCGATGAGGTCGGCATCCTCATCGCGGGCGGAAATCGCCAGGGAACGGGGGGTCTGCCAGAGACCGGAGTAGATGACGTGGATGCCGCTATCGCGCATGGCCCGGGCGATGAGCTTCACCCCCCGATCGTGGCCGTCGAGGCCCATCTTGCCCAGCAAAACGCGGGGCCGATGCTCCAGATCGCTGCAGCGGTCCTTTTTCTCGATCGAGGTGGTTGGTTCGGTGGTGGGGCTGGCCATGGGAGGGACATGATAGCGTCAACCGAAGTTTTTTCGCATCCAAGGATATCCCCGTTTAGCCGCGACCGTCAGGGAGCGCTTCCTGACGGTCGCGGCTAAACAATCAGGCCTCCGCCCCCGGAAGTTCCCGAAGGAAACCGACTCCTGACCAGTTCCGCCGCCCGCGCCGCCCGGACCTCGACGGGGGAATTCGCATCTTCAACAAACGCCCCGATCGCCTCGACCAGCCCGTCGAAGACCTCCTCGAACATCGCCTCGGGATCGGCGGCGGCCGGCGGATCGGGAAAGCCCCAATGAGTCTGCACCGGGGTTCCGGGAAACACCGGGCACGATTCCTCCGACGCGGAATCGCAAAGCGTCACCACCAGATCAAAGGGAGAGTCGCGAAACTCATCCCAGCTTTTGGAGCGCCAATGGTCCGCGGGCAAGCCGTGATCTTCGAGCGTCTTCAACGCCATCGGATGAGGCTCGCCCTTGGGTTTCGAACCCGCGGACGCCCCGATGATCTCCTCCCCGAACATCGCATTGGCAATCGCCTCGGCCAGGATAGACCGCGCGGAGTTGCCGGTGCAGAGAAAGAGGATGCGGGTGGGGGAGGGCATGGCAACAGTGTAGGTGAAAATCAATCCTGTCCATCTGATTGCCTCCGGCTCGCCGCCTCCCCATGCTCGGCGATCCACTTGACTTCATACTCTTCCAGCAGAACCTTCAACTCGGAGTCCTGCGCCGAGTTCCCTATGTAATCCACTGCCTTGTTCCCGGCATTGTCCGTGATCGTGGGGTCCGCGCCATGTTCCAGCAGATACTTCACCAATTTCGGGCGACCCATATCCACTGCGGAAATCAGCGCAGTATCCCCATCAACATTCACCGCGTCGATCTTAATACCATTTTCCAACAACAGATCCCAGATAGGATCATGACTGTTGGGTCTTCTCGCTGCTGTCAAGAGCAGGGTCTGGCCCCGGGATCCCCGCAAAGTCACATCACCACCGTATTCAATCAATAATCGCAATGCCTCGAACCGATCTCGGGCGATGGCACTGTACAGAGCGTAGTACTCGATTGCGACTTCCAATTCGAGAAGTTGCCTTATGATGCTAATATTTCCATTCATGACCGCCATTTCCAACGGCCCAATAACCGGATTCGCTGCTGATCTTTGGGGATTCGCTCCGGCCTCCAGAAGCATGGTCATGATTTCCTGATTGCCGCTACCCGCCGCCGTTTGAATGGCACTCTGCCCGAATGTGCTGGTCGCATTGACATCCACACATTCCTCCAGCAGCCTTCTGACCATTTCGACATTGCTATTCAGTGCCGCACTCATCAGGAGCGTGTAACCCGAAGGTAATGAAACATTGACATCAGCCCCAGCCTCGATAAGAAGATCGAACAGCCGCAGATTGCAATACGCCACGGCATAACCGATTGCTAGCTCACTTTGCGAACCAAGCGACACATCGGCCCCGGCTTCAAGCAGCATTACCACAATCTCCTCATGATGATTGAATATCGCCAGTAGTATGGGGGTCGATAAAGCAGCCTGCCCGTCCCTGGTCATGACATCGACATTCACCCCCCCATCGAGTTCATGCCGCACTCTCTCGATATCGCCGGAATGCGATGCCCAGTGGATAGGATCGTACTCGTGCTGCTGAGCGAATATCCAAGCGAACGCACCGATGCTGAACAAGCCTGCCACCACCAGGATTACAGGCATCGCGAGGCCCGGCATGAGAAATACCCGGGGCCTGACTGCCGCCACCTTGCCGCATTCCGGACAGCGTCCCTCCGGGGCATGGCGAAGATCGTAGCCGCACCACACGCAACGCCCCTTGGGTCGCCAGCGCAGCCACAGATTCAATCGCCAGACGCAAGGCAGACAAAAGAGCAGAAACCAGGCAATTCCCCAGAAGACACTGTTCACCAGCAGGTTTCTCCAAACCGGCTGGATGGGAAGGCGGGTGATGTCGTTGAACTTCGGATCAACCGAACTGAGAAGGAGCTTGCCCATCAACGCACCACGAGGCAGGCGGTTCAGACCGCGGTCATACATTTCTGTGCCTATTCCTGTGTGCATCAGGCACAAAAAGGGCCAGCCTGCGGAAGTCTCCACCAGATGCGATGGTGCCGACTCGGGCACACCATGCACACTGCTCCATGACGGCAGCTCCTGTCGGGGGAGATACACCCAATGAAGTTTCGCTTCATTATCCTGATCGGTCATTGCCTCGGCAGGGACTCTGCGAAAACCACGGAACTCGGTGATGGCAAACTCCCAGGAGATGTTGAAAATATTATTGGTGTTGGACTCTGTGTGAATCGTCGCCCCCCACGCGACCGCCACACTGGTGGCGAGCCCCAAGCCGAGAAAGAGCAGTATTGTCAGCGTCAGCCGCGCATACTTTCCCATTGCCGGTCCCCTTGAAAGTCTAACTTACCATACGAAATCACCGATCAGAAGGGGAATCGGCCTGCCTTGGAGATTGATCCCGGATCGCCTCCCCGCCTCAAGATGGACCCTGAATCGTAACTCCAGCCTGGATATACTCTTGCCCCATGCCCTCGCCCGATGAGCCTCTGACGATGACCTCTTCGCCCAGCGATCCCGTGGCCATTCTCCAGGCTGCATTCCGCAGCGCGATCGCATCCACGTTGGGTGATGCGTATCGCGAGGTTGATCCTCTCATCAAACCCAGCGGGAAACCCGAGTTCGGGGATTTTCAGGCCAATGCCGCGATGGGGCTGGCCAAGAAAATCGGCACGAACCCCCGGAAGCTGGCGGAACAGATCATGCAGGCGGCGGATCCACTGCTGGAGGCGATCGCCGAGCCTCTGGAGGTTGCCGGTCCCGGTTTCATCAACATCACCCTCAAGTCCGAGGCCCTGGTGGAAATGCTCAAGGGGATGGATGACGAATCGCTGGGGGTTATTACCGATTCCGACCCGCACCCGATCGTCATCGACATGTGCTCGGTGAACGTGGCCAAGCAGATGCACGTGGGGCATCTCCGCTCGACCATCATCGGCGACGCCCTGGCCCGCATCTTCGAGCGTCTCGGACGCACGGTCATCAAGCAGAACCACCTCGGCGACTGGGGGCTGCCCATCGCGATGGTGCTGCATCATCTCCGGGAATCCGGGCAGAACCTTGATGATCTCGATCTCGACGATCTGAACCATGCATATCGCCAGGCCCAACTGGAGACCAAGGCCGATGTGCGAGGGCTGGCCGCGGCATTGGAAATGAACGCCGGGCCTCATCGCATCGTCGAACTCGAAGAACAGGCCGCAGGAGCCCAGAAAGCTCTCGAAGATTCAAAGGCCCTGCTGGTAGAACTTCAACAGGGCGATCCCGGGCTGCTCGCCGACTGGCACAAGCTCATCGACTGCACCATGCGATCGGTGTACGAATCACTCGCACTGCTCGACGTGACGCTCGGACCCGAGCACAACTGCGGCGAGTCGTTCTATCGCGATCGCCTCCCGGATGTGATCGATGCCTTCACCCGCTTCGGGCTCGCCGAGGAAGATCACGGGGCACTGGTGGTGAAATTCGACGATCGCGATCGACCGCTGATCATCCGTAAATCGGACGGGGGGTTTCTCTACTCGACGACCGATCTCGCCGCGGTGAAGTACCGCGCGGGTGAACTCGGTGCCGATCGGGTGAT
This sequence comes from Planctomycetota bacterium, assembly GCA_022560875.1. GTDB lineage: Bacteria > Planctomycetota > Phycisphaerae > Phycisphaerales > SM1A02 > JADFSH01. The sequence continues at coordinate 17,192 of JADFSH010000009.1, forward strand.
CTATGTCGTCGATGCGCGTCAGCGAGATCATTTCCGGGATGTCTTCGACGCGGCCCATCTCATCGGCTGGGACCAGACCGAAGACGGCGCGCCCGTTGAGCTTAATCACATCGCATTTGGTTCGGTGCTCGGGCCGGACAAGCGGCCGCTGAAAACGAGAAGCGGGAAAAATATCACCCTCAATTCCCTGCTCACCGAGGCGATCAAGCGCGGCACATCCGAAGTGCGGAAGCGAGCCGCGGATCCCGCCGCGCCCACCCATGGCCTTACCCGGGAGGAACTCGGCACGATCGGAAAAGCCGTCGGCATCGGCGCGATCAAGTACGCCGACCTGAGCAACGACCTGGCCCGCGATTACATCTTCAATTTCGACCGGATGATCGCCTTCGAGGGCAACACGGGCCCCTACCTCCAATATGCCCACGCCCGGGTGTGCTCGATTTTCGCCAAATCCGGGCTTGCGTTATCGGATATTGAAGGGGCCGACCTGATCCTTGCCGAGCCGGCGGAAAGGCAACTCACCCTGCTCCTGCTGCGTTACGGATCGATAATCACCGATGTGGGGCGTACGCTTGAGCCCCATCGACTTTGTACCTATCTCTATGAAATGGCAGACACCTTCAGTGCGTTCTATCAGCAATGCCCGGTCCTCAAGGCCCCGGATGACGCCCTGCGAAAGTCGCGTCTGAGGCTGTGCGACCTGGTGAGGCGGGTGATCGCCGATGGCCTCGGGCTGCTGGGTATCGACGCCCCCCGACAGATGTAGGACATCCGGCTCAGCTCAGGAACATGGACAGGAAACGATATGAGTAAGCGGAAGAAAAATAAGAATCGAGCGACTGCTCAGGGTTTAGCTCAACCGGCCTCAGACCCATCCCAGTCTTCCCTCTCATCTCCCGGAGACAGAATTCCCGCAATACATTTCGCCGGGGGCATCATCCTGCTCAGCCTCGCCTGCGCAGCCTCTCTCGGGCTCGTGCTGGAGAATCTCGGGGCGATGTCGCTCCCCGGCTGCGGCGAGGACAGCGGCTGCGCACGGGCCGTCGCCAGCGTGTGGGGGAAGATCCCCGGGCTCAACTGGCCGCTTTCCTCCGTCGGTCTCGCGTATTTTCTCGGCCTGCTGGCGGCGTTCATCACCAGCCGCAATGGCATCCCCGCGGGGCTTCGCTTTCTCGTGCGTTTCAGCACGCTGGGGTCAGTGGTGCTGATCACCGCGATGATCAGCAATGGCTATGTCTGCAAGTACTGCATTGCAGTCCACGTTGCAAACCTCACGTTCTGGCTGCTGATTGAATTTCTCCCCGGCTCCCGAGCCGGATCATTCCGAGCCCTGGGAACAATTGCGGCCTGCTTCGCCATCAGTGTGGGTACTTTGCTGGTGATCGAAAATTCTGTTCAGAAAGAAGTTCTGGCCCAGGCTGAACAGGAACGAACAGAATCCATTGCGGGGATAGTTCCCGTTTCCGGGCAGCAGCATACCTTCACGGGACGCTATCACTATGGCCCGGAGGACGCCCCGATTCACATCGTGATGTTCACCGACTTCCAATGCCCCGACTGCAATACCATCGAGCTTCAGGTGGAACGTCTGTTCAATGAGCGCACGGACGTGTCGCTGTCCATCAAGCATTTCCCGTTCTGCACCGACTGCAATAAAAAGATAACCCGTAACCTCCACCCCAATGCCTGCTGGGCGGCGCGGGCGGCGGAGACGGCGGGAATCCTCCGGGGCAACGAGGGCTTCTGGGAAATGTATTTCTGGCTATTCCAGCGCGATGGCGCCTTCTCCACGTCGGAGCTGAACCAGGCGTTGCAGCAAATGGGTTATAACCCGTCCAGATTCATTTCCATCATGCGCAGCGGTGAAACCGAACGACTCGTCTGGGCGGATATCGAAGAGGCCAACTCACTTGGATTGTACTACACCCCCATGATCTTCATCAACGGAAAGCAAGTTCGCGGCATCGCGACCCCGAATGTGCTCTACAATTCCGTCATCGAAATTGCCGCGCGCAACCCCCCACCGGATTATGACGCAACACCTCCTGATGCGGCGGCCAAATACCTCGAAGACTGGCGACTACAGAGACCTCACCACCGTTTCCTTGCCGACACGTTCGAGCATACGACCGGTCCCGAGAACCCGAAACTGGACATTCTCGTGTGGGGGGATTATCGCGAGGAAAAGACTGCGGAACTCGATCAGATCATCCACCGGTTGACGGGGACGCGCAGCGATGTCAGGTACACCTTCCGGCATTACCCGGTCAATCCCCTGTGCAATAATCATGTGACGAAAACCTACAGTGACGAAACCTGTCGCGCCCACCGGGCGGTCGAAGCCGCGGGAATGCTGGGAGGCCCGGACGCCTACTGGACGATGCATCGCTGGATGATTGACAATCAGGAGGCATTGCCGATTGAGCGCCTCCGACAACTGGCCATCGAACACGGTTTCGATCCGGATCTGTTCCTGGAGACCATGAAATCCGACGAGGTTGAGTTTGCGATAACCGAGGATGTCGAAGCGGGATGGCGACTTCGAATCAAGGGCATTCCCACCGTCTTCGTCAATCGAAAACGCGTTCCCCGCATCTGGCGCGATGACGCGTGCATCATCGATGAGATCCTGTCGGAGGCGCTTGGAGAGGATCTGAACGAGTGAGGGACCGGTCGCCCCTCTGTCTGCTCATTGTTCCCTGAGTTCATAGATCCTTCCTGCATCACTTCCTCTGCCGTCCAGTCGGTTGAAAACACAGACATACAGTTCACCCGCTTCAGTCTCACCGAACGAACTGATAAATCGTCTCCGTCTCGGCGAATAGATCTCCCGATGCGCGACGAGTTTGCCATCGGCGTACCGCAGCGCCCAGATCTTGCCCGAAACGTAATCCGCATAGACATACGCGCCGATTAGCTTCTCGTTTTTCTTCCCGCGATAAACATAACCCCCGGTCACGGAGAGGCCATCGGAGCGGGGGTATTCCACGATGGGGTCAAGGAGCGAGTCTAGGCCAGGCTTTTCCTGAAACGGGTGAAACCCTTCGCGGATATTCCAGCCGTAGTTGCCTCCCCGGGTGATCAAATCGATCTCCTCCCAGAGATTCTGGCCGACATCGCCGCCCCACAGTTCGCCGGTTTCACGATCGAAACTCATGCGCCATATATTGCGCAGGCCGTAGGCCCAGATTTCACCGCGCGCCCCCGGCCGATCGACAAAGGGATTGTCTTTCGGGATGGCATAGGCCTTGTCGCCCTCGGCATGATCGACATCAAGACGCAGAACCGTACCCAACAGAGTTCCCAGATTCTGGGCGTTGCCGTGCGGATCGTTGGCCCAGCCGCCATCGCCTAGACTCAAATACAGATACCCGTCCGGCCCGAAGACAACCGTAGCCCCATTGTGGTTTCCATAGGGCTGCTCGACTTCGAGAATGATCATTTCGGAATCAGGATCGACCTGGTTGGGATCATCATCGGATACTGAAAACCGAGAAAGCACACCTCGGCGTGGCTCCGCCGCGGAGTAGTAGAGAAAACAGTAGCCGTTGTTCTCATAGTCGGGGTGAAAAGCAAGGGCGAGCAGCCCTTCCTCGTTATGCTTCATGGAAACCTGCGGGCGAATGTCGAGGAACACGCCCGCATCCAGCGCATCGCTCCGGTTGTCGAAAACTCTCACGCGTCCTCGTTGCTCAATGACAAACAGGCGATCGGATCCATCGCCCGCATGAGTGAGGCCCACCGGTCGCTTGAAGGTGAGCAGCGGAAACGCCCTGACAAGAATCACCTTCGGCAGATCACCCGGACCGACATCCGGCGGCTGCGCGAACGCCGTCGAGACGAGAACCGTTGAAACAACCACCCCCACAAGGGGCAGCGCGGCGGATATTGATGTCATAGCAATCTCCTGACCTTTCGCTTCACAATAACTCCAGCGTCATGCCGGCCATCATAGAGGTGAGCGTGATTTAACCCCTCATTTTCCATCGTGACGACAAGTGAATCATGGTGCGTGAAATCGACCCGTGCGCAAACCGCCCGCATGATCCACCCGGATCGAGCACGCCCCGTCCCGCGCGGTGACCAGACGCAGACGGTCAGCCAGCGTCTCCTCCCAGCGATCCGCTCTCCATCGACGGTAACCCGTGGACTGCATCACGATTCGAGGATTGACGATTTCAATGAACCCGATGGCGGCGGGGTTGAAGCTCCCATGATGGGGCAGTTCGACGATATCCGCCGTGAGCATGTCCGTGTCCCGGGCATATCGATCGGTCAGCGACGTGATGGCCTTTTTTTGAATGTCGCCGCACAGCAGAACCCGCCTCCCGGCCGCATCGATGCGAACGACCATTGATTCGTCGTTCGGTTTCGGGTAACGATCATTCTCCGCCGGATGAATCCAGGTCCAGGACGACTCGCCCAACTGAAGTTGATACCCCGCCGCGACCGGCTGAACCTGCACGAATCGCCGGCTCAGGCCATCCAGCAGGTAGGACAGTGATTCATCCGGCTCGTCGGTCGCGGTGAGCAACATCTGGGGCGTGACCAGAACCCTTCCCACGCCGAACTCGTCCACCAGTTCCAGCACCGCCGAGTAATGATCAAGATTCGAATGGCTCACCGCAATGAAATCAATCGACGTCACCCCGAGCCTGCGAAGGGCGGGCAGGATCGACCGCCGCCCGGCATCGAGATCCGTACTCGAACCGGCATCGAACAACGCGGTCCGCCCCCCGCTTCGAATGACAAAGCACGATCCATCACCGACCGCGAGCATGTCTATGCGAAGGGCATATGACGCGCGGGGGGAGATGACGGGCCAATACAACCAGCCAACGATCAGCCCCAGCGCCGTCCATAGCGCCGCCTTGGTTGTCCGGCTCGATCGCACATTCACAAACGCGCATACCCAGAGTAATCCCGCCGCGGTCCACCACGCCGAAGGGAAGGGCACATGAATCGCCGAACCCGGTAGAGCATCGATGGCCGCAATCGTCGAGAGCAGCGAATCGGCGCCGATGGTCAGGGGCACTCCGAGCAGCATCGCCGCGCTGGGCAGAATCATCGTCAGCACTATTTTGGTGTAACCGATCGCCAGGAGTACCGCCACAAGGGGGACGGCAACGACGCTGAGCGGAACCGCCAGGGGAGAGATCACCCCGAAGTGATACGCCGTGATCGGGGTGGCGACCATCCACGCGGTGGCGGTCACGGCCATTGTCGTGCGCAACCATTGGCCGATCATCTGGGCCGTGGATGACGCCATCATGTTCCGCTTCTTGAACCACCGCTCACGGAGAATCGGGGAAAAATGAATGATCCCCAGCACGACCCCGAAACTCAGTTGAAAGCCCGGAGTGAAAAGCTGGTCCGGCTTCCAGACAAGCAGGAGGATCGCGCTTGCGGAAACCAGGCTGGTGACCCGCAGACGCGACCCGGTGACGAGGGCCAAACTCGCCATGATCGTCATGATGCCCGCGCGAAGAACCGGCAGTCTCACCTCGACCAGAATCAGATATCCGATGACGACCACGATGAGCAACCAGCCGTGCCAGCGGGCTTGAGGGCTGAACCATCTCAAAATCAGAAGGACGAACCCGGCCATGACCCCGAGATGCAATCCCGAAATCGCCAGCAGGTGAGCAAGCCCGACGCGACGGAAGGACTCGCTGACTCCATCGAGTTCCTTCTCTCGCTGACCGAGCAGCAAGGCGGAAAGCAATGCAGCACGCTCGCCCTTGTCGTCATCGGGCAGGTTTGATAGCAGCCACCCGCGGGCCCGCCGCCGCAAAGAGTCGCGCCAGTTCAGCCAGGCGCTGTAGAGATGGCTGCGCTTTGCGGGCGTGACGGTGAGCAGTCGGCGTGATGCCACGACCAGCGAACCGGCTTGTCCGTTCGACCGGGACAATCTTTGATAATCAAACTCGCCGGGATTTCCCGGAGGCCGGGGGGCGCGCAATATCCCCATGACCTCGATCCCATCGCCCGCCCGAAACGGCGCGATCGTCTCATCCACCCGCACCGAAATACTTCCCTTGACGGAATGGACTTTCCCGTCCCGTCCGATCAGCATCTCGACGGTCATGGGAAAATATGTCGCGGCGGTCCGGTAGTCGAACGTCGCCATCGACCCGCTGGTTCGGTCGAGCAGCTTTGGCGAAGCCTGTGCGATCCCCTTCATTCGCACCAGCACCGGTTCCTCGCCGATCATCGCGGCGAGGTCGCTCGGTGATCGATAATACTCATGCAACAGGTAACCACCCGCCCCCAAGGCTCCTGTCGCCCCGATGAGGCAACTCATCATCAGGCGCGGCAGTTTTCTTCTCCAAACGATTTCTCCCCCGACCAGAAACACCGTCGCCAGCGCGAGCCAGGGCCAGAGCAGATTCGTCGGTGAGATTCGACCAATCGAAATCCCCCCGGCCAGAGCCAGCGCAAGATATGTGAGTCTCATCCCCGAAGACCCGGATGAGGAGACTACCGGCAAGGCACCCGAAGATGGCCCGGAAAAGGCACTCATGGGAGCATATCATCGTCGGAAACACCCCATCATGCAAATCCCGCGATGCCCGCCCACCGGGAGGCCCGGATCACGTTATGCTTGGGATGCAGGTTGCGTATTCCAACTCCGCTGACTGAGGCCAATTGACGAATGAATAAAATCCTCGGCCAACCCCATGCTCTTGACGTGCTCCGGCAGGCGCTCAAGAGCGCGCGGCTTCATCATGCGTGGATTTTTTCGGGCCCCAGGGGGGTGGGCAAGTTCACCACCGCCGTCGAATTCGCCAAAATCCTCCTCGATCCCGAGGCCGCGCCAAACCTTGCGGGTGCGATCGAATCCGATCCCGAGGGGCGAATCTCGAAGATGATCGACGCAGAATCGCATCCTGACCTGCATGTGATTCGCAAGGAACTGGCCCTGTACTCGGACAACCCCCTGCTTCGGGCTCGCAAGCTCATGAATATCCCGATCGATCTCCTGCGGGAACGAATGATCGGCGGAAGGACCGGCGACGATAAGATCCACGATGCGATCGCCTACCGAACCGCCTCCCTCGGTAACGGCAAGGTGTTTATCATCGACGAAGCGGAATTGATCGACTCGAACGGTCAGAACACCCTTTTGAAAACACTCGAAGAGCCTCCGCCGCGAACCTATATGTTTCTCATCACCGCGCGACCGGAGCGATTGTTTGCCACGATCCGCAGTCGCTGCCAGCACGTGAGGTTCCAGCCCCTGGATCACGAGTCAATGCAGGCGTGGTTCGCGCAATCGGGACTCGAAGTGGACGCAATGGAGCGTGAGTGGATCGAGCGGTTCGCGGACGGTGCTCCGGGGCAGGCGAAGACCGCGGCGGAGTTCGGCTTTTCTCAATGGCAACTCGCCCTCGATCCCATGATCGGGCATCTTGAGCGGGGGGGGTATCCGGCGGAGATGGGAAAACTGATGGCCCAACTCGTCAAGGACTTCTCCGAGGCGTGGGTCAAGAGCCGCAAGAACGCAAGCAAGGACGCGGCCAACAAGGACGGCGCGCGTCATCTGCTGGCCATACTTGCCGCCTACGCCCGCCGGCGATTGCATGAATCGGCCAATAATGACGAGGCCGCTTCCTCATGCGCCGACCTGATCGATCTCGTGCGTGAAGCGGAGCGCCAGCTCGAAACCAACGTCAACCTGCGCCATGTGATGGACAACCTCGTGGTGCAGTGGGCGGATCTGGGGGTGCCGGTTCACGCCTAGAGAATGCCTTCCGGACTCATTTCTCAACTTTAGCCGCCAAGGCCTTATTGAGCTTTCGTCTGAGCGGCGCGTTCTTCTCACCTTGCTCGTCCGCTTCGTCGAGCCATTGGGAATGCAGCATTCGAGGCTGGCCCGCGTCCAAGGCGGATTTGATCAGATTAAACCGTGAAATCTCATCATCCATTTCCTTCAGCAACACTGCCGCCACTTCCCTAGCAGGTTTTTCCCGCTCGGCAGCCAGACAGGTTGCATATAGCAAGCTGAGATCATTGCGAAAACTTTTTGTGCGGAATTCGCGCAACCTTGCTGCCTGATCCTCTGGAATATTAAGTCGCTCACTCATCCTCAATCGCCGTATTTGCTGCTTGGCTTGAGACTCCGGACTCTCATAAACCCAACCCGCATCGCACCATCTCTCATCCGCAATTAGCAACTCGAATATTTCGCGCTCAACATAGTGCAAGGTTTCTGGTCTTCCCAGGTCATCTTTGACCCTGTCATACCAGTCGAGTGTCGCCTCAGTGTCGTTGATGATCTGGTTTAGACACACCCAATCTTTGAGAACTTCTCGATCGCCGGTTCCCTTTTCAATGCGTTCTGAAAGTTGATCGCGAAGATGCTGAAACGCCTCTTTTGCGGGCGCATGGGAATTGGTCAATTCGGTCATTTTTCCGGCCATAAAGGAAAGCCGTACGCCGTACATCGACGGCATAAATTGCAGCATGTTTTTCCAAAGCCAGACATACTCTTCCGTCGCTTCGTCATACTCACCATTACGTACAAGGGCTTGGGCCAAATCATAGCGGGCGCGGATATCGACGTTACCCTCCGGATCCATGCGGTCGCCCGCCCTCTCGCGGAGTTTGTCGATGGCGCGTCTGCCCTCGCTCACGCCATCGAGCCAATCGAGGATTTGCTGGGAATCCTGATAGCCGACGACGCGATCGAACTCTTTCCCCTCCTTGAACACGATAATCGTGGGCATCGCGCTGATCTTCAGCATTTTCGCGCCCATTTTCTCCTCATCGACATCGAGTTGGATCGCGATCGCATGTTCATTGATCCAGGAAACCACGGCCTCATCGATCCACGTGGTCTGGTCCATCATTTTGCAGGGGGCGCACCAACTCGCGGTGGCGTCCACGATGAAGAGCTTTTTCGTTTCGACCGCCTTCGCTTTGGCGTCCTTGAACTTCATGTCGGAAAATACATCGGGCGGAGACGCAGCGACGGTCATCCCCAATGAAGCAATGACCCCGGCAAGAACAAACATTCCTGTTGACTTTCGCATGAAATCCCCTTTCCAAGGAAATATTCCGGGAAATGCTCTCCGCTGCTCTACAGATCGAACATGATTCATTGTAGTTTACGAAGCGTTATCAGGGGCGGTTTTTTACGATTTTAACAACCCGCCCAGGGGTTTGACATCGCGTCGCACGGCGAGCCAGAGAATAACCGCCCCCGACAGGATCATCAGCGAACTCAATACCTGGCCCCGCGAAAAGCCCAGGAGCAGGGCGACCCCCTCGTCCGGCTGTCGGAAGAATTCCGTGGTGAAACGCAAGATCCCATACGCCATCAGGAACGAACAGCCGATCACGCCTGGCTTGCGGGGGCGGAGCCAGAGCAGGGCAAGAATGATCATAAGGATCGGCCCGTCCGTGATCGCCTGAAAGAGTTGCGAGGGGTAATACGCCGTCAACACCGGCTGCACAAGATCGATGAACTCCTGGTTGCCGTTCTGAATGTGGGAGAGGAGTTCGTTTTCCGAGATTTGACGCCCTCCGGGAATGGCCCCGAGGTTTTCCCTGAGTCGTGAGACTTTTTCCAGGTTGTTCTGAAATGACGCATGCAGCAGTTCCTGCGGATACTTCACACTCCACCAGGGGGGAGTCGCCTGCATATCCGCGGGCAGTGCGCGGCCCCAGAGTTCGCCATTGTTGAAATTGGCCAGACGACCGAAAAAGAGGCCCGGCAGGCAGGAGAACGCCGCGAGATCGAGGATGTGCAGGGAAGAGTGTTGGTGGCGTCGGGCGTATAGCCACATGGCGACAATGACGCCAATGATCCCGCCGTGGCTTGACATGCCCCCCTTATGGATTGCCAGTAAATTCCAGAAGGGTAGCGTGGGGCTGAACTCGATGAAAAGGTGTTGCTGATAAAAGATCGCATAGCCGAGTCGCCCCCCCAGCATCACACCCAGCACACTATAAAAAGACAGATCCCAGACGCCTTCGGTGGTAAGGGTGCTGCGATCGCTCTTTGCCATCTGGCGGATGATCAGCCACGACATCACGAAACCCGTGATATAGGCAAGGCCGTACCAGTGCAGTTTGACCTTGAATATCTCGATCGCGATGGGATCGAGACTGTACAGGTAAGATTCGGCAAGGAAATTCATCATGTCGGTGGGATCGCGATTCACCTCAATCGTATCACGACCATATCGCCCTGTGTTATCATGAGCGACCCATCATGACCCCATCGCCAACTTCTTCATACGAAACCCCCTCATCTCATGCCAAGTCTCACGCGGAATTTGCAAGAGGAGATCAATCCGCAGATCTCACGCCGACCCTGAAGATCCTGCTGGGGGGCCAATCTCTCACCAGCGCTCAAACCACCACGGCCTTCGAGGCGATGATGACCGGGCAATGCCATCACGGTGAGATGGGCGCCCTTCTGGCCCTCCTGGCGACGCGTACGCCCTCGACCGATGAAATCCTTGGTGCGGCCATCGTGATGCGCAAGCATGTCGATCGCATCCGGAGCGATTGCGATCCGGCGGAAATTGTGGATACCGCCGGCACGGGCGGCGCGCCCAAGACGTTCAACGTCTCCACCGCCGCCGCCATCATTGCCGCCGCCGCGGGATCCAAGGTCGCCAAGCACGGCAATCGGTCGCGCACCGGACGCGGTTCGGCGGAAGTACTCCGCGAACTCGGCGTCAACGTCGATGCCCCCCGCGAGGTTCAAGCGCAATGTCTTCAGCAGGCCGGGGTCTGCTTTTGTTTCGCAATTCATCATCATCCTGCCACCCGCCACGTCATGCCCGTCAGGCAGGCGCTGGGGTTTCCGACCATCTTCAACCTGCTCGGCCCCCTGACGAATCCCGCCGGGGCCCTGCGCCAGATGATGGGAGTCTATGACGAGCGTTTTCTTGAGCCGATCGCCGAGGCTCTGGCGGCGTTGGGGGCGATTCGCGCGATCGTGATGCACAGTGAGGATGGGCTGGATGAGATTTCCATCTCCGCCCCGACAACGATCATGCACGTGGAAAATGGCCGCGTTCGTCGGGAGACGATCACTCCGGAGCAGTTCGGTCTGACCAGATCCTCTTTGGAGTCGGTCACGGCCCGCGATCTTCCCCATGCCGCACAGATGATTCGCGAGGTTCTGGATGGCACGGACCAAGGGCCGGCGCGGGACATGACGCTGCTCAACGCGGCGGGCGCAATTCTTGTCTCGGATGACGGAATTTCATTCGACCAGGCTTTTGGTTCTGCGATCGAAGCCATCGACAGCGGTGCCGCGCGCAGCACCCTGGAGAAGCTGGTTCGGTTCTCACAATGACATTTCAACGGGGTTCGATCAGAAGCATCGGCAGATTGAGAATAAGCCGGTCCTGAATGGGGCCGTTGGCGCCTTCAGTCAGCTCAATTGTCAGCTCAGAGCCTTGCAGCGGGATATTGATATCCGCCCTAGGATGAATCGCGTTCATCCGCTGACTGAAAAGCACTTCGTCGTTGCCGCGAATGATGAGCTCAAAATCCGCCCAGTGACGTGCGTCATCGGGAATCATCGCCTGAGCGGCAAATCGCGTGCAATCCGGGGGAAGCAAGTACCGCACGACGATCGGCCCATTAAACTCAAGCGGCGAAAGTTGCAACGACGCATCGGGCTGAAGCTTCACCGGTTCGGGGATTATGAATCTGGTTTTCGGTCCCTCGATTCGATCCGGACTGAGAGTCGCGAGCGGCAAAAGGCGTTGCGGGTCGAGAAGCATGGCATCGAACTGTGCTCGTTCGATCTCCGCGGGTTTCGTGCCCGCGGAATGCCACCGGCTGGTCAATCGCAGCAATCCATCATCCCCAATGAGCAATGACGTGACATCCATGACCGTCCCGTCCCTGAACCAGACCCGACGTCCGGACGGTGACGTACGATGGGCCACCATGCGCACCGCCTCGACATTGGCCCGAGGGATATCGACAAGCTCCTCACCGCTTTCCGTTTCGATTTCAATGACCACCGGATCTCCCAGTGAAACCAGAAAACCCTCAAAGCGATCGCCATTGGTCAGGAGGAGCACATCGGTATCACCGGGTTCGGGGGCGCGGAGCGTGGGACCAAAGAGAACGGCTTCAATGGATTGTAAAGACACCACGATCTGTCCCAGCCATTGATGGCTCCACGAGAATTCATCGTCAGGATGAGTGGGTTGAACCACCGGCTGGCCGGGAAACCGCTGCCCGTCCGTCAAAATCAAAACCCCACCGCCATAGCTTCTCGGTTTCGCATCCGTGGCCAGCAAAGCGATGCACTGATCAAGATCGACGGTCATCCAGCGGTCGTTCTCCAGATGAACAAGACTCTGCTCATTGATTTCCGCCAGGGTAATCCGCTGTATCTGCAGGTGCTGGCGGATGAGCAGATACTCATTGGAATCCGCGCGCGCGGCCGAGCCAATGAGCAACAGACAACTCATAAGCAAAACGCGCGGAAAAGAGAAGCACTGGATACACATGGTTATTTCTGAAATATCGGCAAATATCGTTTCGGCATTTGAAGAACTATGAGACTCATGGACGTGGCATAGGCCCCTCCCGCATGGTGATCGAGCCAACCGCCACTGCTCGATTGCTTGGCCATAAGTTCGGTTGAAATCGCGGTCCACCATCTTTCCCAGTGTTCCCCGCCAGCAAGATACATGGCCTGGGCCGCATAGTAGTGCCCATAATAATAATGAGCCTGACCGGGAGCGTTCCTGCCGGGTAATGCCGTTCGCATGAGGTATTGAAGGCCCCGATCAATTGAATCATCTTCATAAATCCCCGCGTAAAATAGACTGGCGACTCCCGCGGCGGTACGGGGCCAGGCTGATCCGCCCGCTTGTATCATGTATTTAAAACCGCCATCAGGATTCTGACATGCCCGGACATACTGGACGGCGCGGTCGATGGTTCTTTTCGGCACTTTAATGCCTGCGTTGCGAGCCGACCGGAGTGCCATGATCTGGCAAATGGTCACTGAGATGTCGGCGTCAACCGGCACCGGATTGTAGCGCCATCCTCCTTCCTCATGCTGCGTGCCGACAATCAGCTCGACCGCCTTGACCAGAGATTCGCGAATACGACTGTCCTCAGGGGTCATGCCGTACAGCTCACCGAGAAAAAGCGTGGCGAAACCGTGCCCGTACATCGGTCCGTGCGACGTTTCCGCCGCGATGAGACCGGTCTCCGTCACATTGCCGAGAACGAATTCGAGCGCGCGCTCGACTTGTTCTCCGTAGGGGCCGCGTCGGGGCAGATTACCGTCGGCCATAAAGGCCAGCCCGGCCAGTGCGGTAATGCCGACGTGCCGGCCGTAACGGCCGCGACCGTATGAGCCGTCGGAATTCTGCTGGCTCCGCAGATAGATGAAGCCACGGCCAATTTGCTCTTGAAGCTCCTCGGACATTTCGTTTTTGATCGGTTGGTTCTGGGCGCCCTCGTCTTCGTTTGCAACATCCGATTGAGGAGTCGCCCGCTGTGGCTCACTCTGCGTCTCGGAATCTTCCGCATCCGACGTTGATGCCTCACTCAGGAGCGGGAAGGAAATAATCGCCGTCAGGAAAAAGGCAAATACGGGCGTTGAGTCTTTGACTTGCTTCATGAAGGACCTCTCCACCGGGGTACGACACACTTGAGTTTGCAGGGCGGAATCAGAACTCAGTTCGATCCACTCTCCGCCAATCGTCGGTAGTACTCGCTGGTCAGGCGATCATACAGACTCGAATATTTTTCATTTCTCCCCTGAAGAAGCAAATTACGGACACGATCAGGCAAATGTCCCCATTCCGAGCCCAGCTCTTCAAGAGTCGGATTAAGGGCACCTTCCTGCTGGGGAGGGAGATCATTTTCACCCTGATTCTGGTTCCCTTTACTTTCCTTACCGTCTTGTTGTCCCTGTTGTTGCTGCTGGCTCTGCTTGCCCGGATTCTGCTCCGGTTGCTGCTGTTGACTGCTTGACGATGAGGAGGACGAACTAGAAGAGCTGCTCATCTTCTTGGCCTGATCGATCAGTTGTTGCAGTTTGTCGATGATGTCTTCCTGAATACGCTGCGTACCCAGACCCGGGTCGAACATCGTGTCGAGCATCTCGGCGCTTAATGACATCCCCACGATCGCCAGTTGGAGGGCGTCGGCGATCTGCTGCTCGTTGAGTTGTCGCTCAAGTTCCTCCTTGATCGCCCGATTGGCCGCGTCATCCGCGCTTGCCGTCTGCTTCTCTCCCTTGATCCCCAGCAGGTCATCGAGGGAAGGAGGATCCTTCTGATCCTGTTTCTTCTTGTCCTCGCCGGGCGGGGGTTGTGATTCGGGGGGTTGTGATTCGGAACGATCCTGGGTCATGCCCATCACGCCCCCTGACAACATCACGATCGTCGCAAGAAACAGCGGGCCAAGTCTTCGATGCACCATGTTGCGCTTCCCGTTCATGATCAGTTTTCCTCCTGCTCTTCAACCGGGGTAGGGACCGCTCCCCGCTGTCTTTTGAGTTGCTCCAGCATCTGCTGGCCGATGTCAAGGAGATCGCGCTGCTGCTGGCCGAGATCGCGCAGACGAGACCGTTGCCGCGCTTCGTCAAGATCATCTCGCGAATCCAATTCGCGGGTCTGGGTATACACCTGTTCCTGCATCCCCTGCAGGAGTTTGAGTTCCGCAACGGGAGGGATAAGCGGTTTTGGAGCCTGGCTCCCGCTTCCGCCGCTCTGGTTTTCCTGGTCCTGGGCAAATTCATCGGGCGGAACCATCGACTCCTCCAACGCGGCGATCAGCCGGCCGAGACTATCGATGATCTGCAGTTGTCGATCCGTCACGTCTACATCGACCTGGCCGTCCTTCAGCGAGTCGCTGATTTCGAGTGACCAGTTGTCCATCGCTCGATGCACGAGGGAGAACACCTTCGCTTCGAACAGTTCACGGGTCTCGCTTCTCAGGTCTGACAACCCAGCTCGAATGGCTTCCTGGCGATTGCCCAATCGCCTCGCATCGACGAGTTGCCGCCGGTTGAGATCTTCCAGGTCAGAGAGTTTGAGCGACTCCTCGCGAACCACAACTTCCTGCTCGGCGAACCCTCGATAGCTGTCGATCAGGGCCTCTCTCTGTCGTCGGGTCTCATCTTCCTGGGTTTGTTGCTGGAGATCTTCCGCCAGTTTCCTGGCCTGCTGAAGCAGTTCCAGCGAACGATTTTCCGCAAGTTCAGCGTCCGCGGCATTCAACGGCCGGGCGCGGAGCGCGATCACCGCCGCCCCCTGAGCGTCCGCAGCCCGGTCCAGGGCTCGGGCAATTCGCCTTGATTCCTGACCCGCCGCCCGCGCCTCTCCCGCCACCGACTGCGTGTTCTGATTCAAGCGGATCATCGCGCGGTCCCTGCCGGTAAAATTGCCTTCTTCCGCCGCCTGGTTCAACGATGTCAATTCGTTTTCCTGAATGGTGATCAGGCGGTCGATGGATTCGATCAGGCTGGCGAGCTGTCTCAGAAGCTGTTCGGTCTTGGCCCGATCGGTTTCCTCAAGCTCCTCGAGCATGCGTTTGAGGGTTTCCATGGCCCGCTGCTGCGCGCCTGATGCTTTCTGGAGTTGATTCTGACTGACTCGACTGGCGGATTTCTCCATGTCACGATCAAGCTCGCGCTCCTCGGCCTGATCTGCCGCGGCCCTCATGCCGGCCGCCGACTGCGGATCGTGTTCCTCCATCGCCTCTGCGCGTTCGCGGGCGGAATCGATAAGTTGTCGCGCGCGATCACGCAACTCCATTTGCTTGTCACGGATCCGGTCCAGCTCGGTTTTATCCTCTTCGGACATTTCCTGAATCGTCTGGCCAAGCGTGCGTCTGCCAAGTTGATTTGTTTGTGCCGCAAGTTGTTCCTGATCCTCCAGCAGCTTGCGGGTCTGGCTTGTGATGACCCAAGTGTCCTCATCGCGATCCAGCAACTCAATGAGATCCGCCATTTCGTCGCGGACTTCCTGCTGTTGCTCCACAATCTCGCGGTCCTCTTCCGCGGGCTCCTTCACGTCAAGCTCGGGGAATCCCTCGTCATCTCCCGCTTCCTGATCCCCCTCTTCCTTACCTTCAGTTTCTCCTCTCGATGACTTTCCATCACGAGCGCCGGGGCGGGAATTCCGCTGGCCGTCCTGGGCGCCTTCCTGCCCTTCGCGGGGCTCGTCCCCTGATGCCTGATCGCCCGAATCACCGGCTTGCGCGTCCCGGGCCATCCGGGCTTCGCGCTGCTCGATCAATTTTGCGGCGCGAGTGCTGGCCCGGCCGGCAAAGTCCAGCAAGTCCTCGGACTGCCGGAGCAGATCCTCGAGTTGAGCATCGTCGAGCTGGTTGCGATCCAATACCTCCCGAATTTCCTGAACGGCATCCTGCTGGGCGGCGATACGGTCACCGATCCGGGTCTGGGCGCGACTGATCCCGGATTGTACGCCCGCCTCGATGACATCATCCTGAAGTTCCGCCTCCATCGACTCGATCCGGATCGCATTGTGCCTGACTGCGCCCAGTTGTCGACGCAGTTGATTGGCCATATCGAGTTCACTGATGATGCGCAATCGACGGACTGATGAATGAACCGGCTCATGGGTCATGCCGTCAAGCTCGTACATATCCTGAGCCACTCCGGTGACGAGCACGACATCGCCTTCGGCAAGATTGAGATCCTCCAGTTTCAGCTCCGTCTCGATCGTCGCGGAAATGGCATCGACATCACGGGACTCCGCCCAGATCACCGGCAGATTTTCCTCCGCCACATCCTCAGACACCCGATCGAGAGCGGCTTCAAGGCCGACGCGCGATACCGCGACATCGTCCGTTGCTTCTCCCACCAGCGGCACGATCGCGCTGGCCGTCACCGCTTCATCAGACTGCGGCTCGGTGATGGTCACGCTGGGAGTGAAATCGTTGACGGCATCAATTCGATACGTGATCGGTTCACTGTTGGTCAAGCCGTACTCATCAGTCAGTCTGGGCGAGATGGCCCGGGTTCGATCCAGTCGCCAACGCAACGTCCACATCCGTGGCTGCTTCCCATCAAACTCAAAGGCAAACGATTGCTCCTCATCCCAGCCGAAAAGATCTCGCGCCCACTCATCGCGTAGCCTTGCGTCATCCGGCACGGGAAGCGCCTTGTTCAATTCAAAGGCAAGCCTGACGTGGGATCCAATCAGGGATGGCGTATCCGTCGCCGCCCGCTCATCAATGCCGGGGCCGAGCTGCGCCTCGAACGGGGGATATCGTCCCGAGGCGTACGCCGGGGGCGTGACGGCTAAGGAGGCGGAGAGAATTGACGGCGGGGGGACAAGCTTGACCCGCTCGCGTCTGGTCTGCGCGTCGGCGGTTTGGAAATAGAATTCAATCATGTCGGCATTGGTGGCGACCAGGCGCTCCTGGACGCCGGCGGATTGATGGGTCAGCACGATCTGCTGCCAATCCTCCAGCGCGCCGTCCACGCGGATGCGGAAATGCGCATCAATGCGTTGGTCATTCGCGCCTTTCGTCACTTGCGCGCGCAGGGGCAAGGCGACGCCCCGCGGGAAAATGTCTCTACCCTCCAGCACTTCGTGCATGAGCGATTCCACGCCGGTGCGCGCCGGCCATTGGGCGCCACTGAAAGGAAGGAGGTATCGCATCAATCCGGTTCCCGCCGCGACGGGATTCACCCAGGTAAGCAGGATCGCCAGGGTGGTCGTCGCCATCATCACCACCACATCGCGCAGGGCCCGCTGAGGCGCAAGCACTTTCTTGACCGACGCCCCCTGCATTCGAGTCTGCGTTTCGACCACGGATCTTGCCGCCAGGGGATTGCTCTGAGCCATTCCCGAGGTCACAAATTCCAGGCTTGAGGCCAGCCGGCCCTGTAGACTGGGAAACGACTGCTCGGCGCGCAGCGCAATCTGGGTCAGCGTGGGGCTGAAGCGAATAACGGACCCCAGGTACCAGCCCAATCCCCAGATGACCGTTCCGATGCCTCCCAGCAGGAATGACAGGCGAATCACTTCGGGAAGGCGGACAAAATAATCCAGCACGATAAGCGCGAACATCGCCGTGATTGTCCAGGAAACCACTTGGGCCGCGCGATGAGCGATCAGCAGCCTCCGGGCTTGCTTTCTGATATGTCGCAATTCGCTAATGACGTGCTGCATTCGTCATTCCTTACACTTCGTTCCTGCGCAACCGGCAGGAATCATCCGACCCATTGGTCCTCTTTCTCCGAACAGATCGACAACTCGACCCCACGCGAGGAGAGCACTCAAACCAGCCTCAGCACTTTTCTGCCGATCCACTCCAGCATCAGGATCATCAGAAACAACGAAAAGGCCAGCGGGGTATCCCAAATCCGCTCTGAGAGCGGGTTAATAGTACGCACGGAACGGTTGGGAAGAAGGTTGGCAAGCTCCCCCAGTTCATCCGGGTACAGCATCCGCCCTCCGGTAATCTCGGACAGCGATGCCAGCAGGTCATGATCCGTTTCCGGACGCCTCAATTCGTCATCCGGCGCGACCACTTCGACCTGCGCCATGAGATGCAGGCTTGCCAGGCTGAGATCGTCAAGACGCACCTGAAGCTGACCGGGGAAATCCGGCAGATAGACGGCGGAATATCGATCCTGGGCATCGTTGGCACGTCTGAGTTCTATCTCCGCCCGGGGCAGGCCATCTTCATCCTCAATCACCACGCTGACGCTGATGCGGCGGTCGTCGCTCAACTCCCCGTCGAGCAGGCGAAGATCGATCCGCACCGGCTGACCGACTTCAATACGACGGGGGTTCACATCAAGAACGGCGGCCTGATTGGATGTCACAAGTGACTCCCGGCCCAGCATCCGAATCATCTGAACCCAGAACTGCTCGGGATACAACTCGCCGCGCCCATAACGCCAGCGCCAGATTTCATCGGTGGCGACATAAATGCTTTGTCCACTACCGAAACGCATCTTGAGAACCAGAGGCAGGGGAAGCCCGCTGAATAGCCCGACGGTTTCGGCGAGCACCTCGGTGGTCGGCTTGAGCAGGCCCGGCTCGATTTTCTGGGCGTAATAAAGTTGCGACCAACCGTAACTCGAATCTTCAATCTCGATCGGCCAGCCGATTTGATCGCCGGATGCCAGACGCAGCACCCCGAGGCGTTCGGCAAGCGGCGTGGGGCGCATGTTCACCGGCTCGCCGATGGCGGGGATGTTCAACGACCCTCTCATGGGCAATAAATCCGCCAAAACGGTCCCCGCATAGGAACTCGGAACCCAGCGCTCCCCGGCTATCCAGAGCAAACCCGTACCCCGTTCCGCCACCTGGTCACGAATCATTTCCAGTTGACCCGGAGAGAAAAACATCGAGGGGACATCCCCGATAATGATGACGTCGAATTCGGCAAACTCTTCCGGGGAGCGGGGAAGACGCGTAATCGGTTGATTGCCTTCCTGGGCAAAATCGCGATCCGCGGAAATCAGGAACACCGAGCTATCGATAGAGCCCTCTCGCACCAGCAGGTTCTTGACGAAACGATATTCCCAACGCGGATAGCCCTCCACCATGAGCACCCGCAAAGGACGATCGATGAGTTCGATGTGCAGGAGCTTGATGTTGTTGGCGGGGATCAGATCCGGCTGCGAGGTTTCGATGACGATCTCCCAAACCGTCTCGCCGGCCAGATTCGGCTCTGCGGTCAGCGTCACCCGGTCCTGGTTCTCATGGGGATCAAGCTCGACCTCATCAAGTATCTCTCCGGAGAGTTGATCGACCAGCTTGATCTTTCCTCTCAATCCATCCACCGCCGTCCCGAGCCGATCAATTTCGACCACGACCGGAACCTTGTCACGGACGAAGGCTCGTCGGGGGGCATCGACACGCCGTATGGCAAGATCGCCCATCGGTTCGGAGGAACCGAGTGGAACCGAAAAGACGGGCACGGAGTCGGCCTGGAGACGACGAATCACGGAGCGAGTGGGCGGATTGTCGGTGCGCCCGTCGGAAAACAGGACGATGCCGCTGAGCGGTCGAGCCGCAGCGCGGTGCAGCGCCTGTTCGAGAGCGGTATTCAGTCTTGTGCGCTGGCCGTCCGGTTCCCCCAGATCAACCGGAAGATACCCGGCCTGTTCATCATTATTACCTTCACGCGCCCCCAGATCATACGCTCCGAAATGAAAGCCCATGTACACGAGATGGCGCTGCTCGGCCAGCATGCCGAACATCTCCTGCTGAGCGTCAAAGGCGTTTCGCATCTGCGTATCCCGCGAAATACGCCCTTCGGGGCTTTGCACATCTTCGATCCGCATCGACTCGCTGCGGTCAACGAGCACCAGCACCCAGTCTTCCTCTATGGTTTCTCGGGGCAGTTCCAGAACCGGCCCGCTGATGGCCATCAGAACCATGAGAATAATCAAGGCCCTGACCACCGCGAGCATGCCCCGCCCCTTGCGATTCCCGACGAGTTTGGTATAGCTCCACACGGCGAACAAACCCGCCACCAGAAAACACATCGCCCAGACCCAACTCGCCCAGGGATGTTCCCACGCCAGACGCAACGGTTCACTGGTATCTTCGGGGATGACCTCCAGATCAAGCAGCCATCTCATCAGTTTGCTGTTCATATCGATGCCACCTTCACGGTGCGCTTATTCACCGAAGCCCGAATGCCTCCGAAACGTTCATCTTCCACTGACGCGCGGAACGCATGACTAAACCAGCGCGCCAGCAGGGTTTCGAGCAGCACAAGCGCCAGAAGAATCCAGAGAAGGATGCCCGCCAGCGATGAACCGGTCTTTGTGGCCTGAAGTGCGGCATTCAGATCGTCAGGTTCAAACAATTCCCAATCGCCCGACGCATTCAACCAGTCCGAGACCCCAACCGCACTTTGTGTTTCCGTGCGCCCAGATACAGGATCGACGTTGACGGAAAGAAGGCCGACTTCCTGTGAGGCCTGATCCAGAAGTGTATATAGTCCAGCCCTTGCAAATGGACTTTGCGGCCGGCTTATGGCATCGAGTGGGTAGAGTTCGCCCTCCGGATCCTCCAGATCCCGAACGACCGGTCCCAAGGCCAGGGCAGGACGCTCACCCACCTGCAGTCGATGTCCCGCCCGGGTCAGGCTGAGACCCTGCCTGACGATTTCCTGAAACAGAGGAACCATGAGCGGCTTGGCCGGCAGAGAGGTCCAGTTGAGTTGAGGCGCCACGGCGATGTACACGACCAGCCCATGAGAAGGGGCCGGACGCTTCTCGGAAGTCAACCCATCATCTTCACTCTCCGTCACCGTCATTCCCGGCGCGGCAATACTCACCATCGGACTGCCCCCCTCGAAAACAAGCACCGATTCAGGTCGGGACTGCTCGATATCGATGGGCAGGGTTCGGTAAGCAATCACCGGCGATATGAGTGCTTCCAGATCCGGAGAAATCATACGGAGCAGTTCTGACGATGGTTGTTCGTTTGCCAGGGCCAGGCCGCCGGGGTGTTCCTTCACTTCAAGGTTGATCCGCCAGGGCAAAGCCAGTTCATCATGAATGTGATCAACCCAAGGATGCACGTTTATCTCGCCCGGAGGGAGAATGATGAGAAGCCCGCCGTGGTCAACGAAGTCACGGAGCAAGGTCCAACTGTCATCGATAAGCAAATCAGGTCGTGAAAGCACGGCGACATCCGCCGTACGCAAATCAATGACACCCAAGGAAGCCGGCTCGACGTTGACAACCTCAATCGGGCTTTCCTCCGTCGGCTCAAGGGCTCGCTTGATCCACTGCCCGGCATGCATGTCGTCGAGCGAGGGATCGAAACCAAACGATCGCCGATCGATGAGAAGCGTACGGATGCGGTCCCGCAGCTCGAGCACGATGTGTCGTTGATTGTCCGCATTGAGAGAATCATTTTCCAGGGAAGCGGTCAATCCAATCTCACGATTGCCGCTCACCGCGAATTTGAGCGAAAATTCAACCTGCGCCTCGGATTGCCCCGGCTCCCACTCGATAACTCGAGGGGTGAGTTTTTCTATCCCATCTCCTGTCAACCGAACGGTGGAGACCGCATGACCCAGCGCTCCCCCGTGACGCTCGACCTTCACCACCAGCTGTCCCGATCCATCCAGCACCCCCGGCAACATGAGATTCCGGACCGGCTTGATTCCGACGATTTGCATGTTCGTGGCGGCCACCTGGGAAGGGGGAGAAGCAAGCAGCGTCAGGTCACGATCAACATCTTTGAAAATATCATTCAGAGGCACGTTCAGAGAAGACGAGCCTCTTCGAAATTCGCTGAGTAAATAGACAAGCAGATGATCGTAATTATCCCCGTATTCATCCGTTGCCTCGCGGACCAGGGCCAGCGCGCCCGGCAGATCGGTCGGGGATTGTTGTGGCTTTAACGCTCGTAATAGCCCCACGACCGCACGGTGATCGCTCGACGGAGGAGACAATAATGCCTTCGCCGGTCGGGAGGCGGTAATCACCGCCACCGAATCACCGGCATTGAGCGCTTCGATCAACTCAATCGCTTGTGAGAGATGATTTTCCAGTGCGACGATATGCTCGTCATCCGTGACTCCGGAAGCCAGCCCGTCATCAATCACCAGAAAAACTGCGCGGGAACCGCCCACATTCAGAACCCCCGCATCCTCCAGCAAGGGCCGGGCAAGTGCAAATCCGATAAGGGCGACAATCAGACAACGCACCAGGAGAAGGAGAAGCTGTTCAATCTGAAGACGCCGGCGATGCTTCTTGAACGCTTCGAGCAGAAACCGCATCGCCGCCCATTCGATCGGACGGCGGCGCTGACGACTGAGCAGGTGGATCAGGATCGGGATTCCGATCGAGATCAACCCGGCGATGGCAAGGCCCGCGGTGACGAAGGTCATTCACAACCCCCCGTCGTCATGTACGATCCCTTCTCAGGCAGGTATATTTTACACGTCGGCTTTTCTGAACGTCGCGGCCACCTCATCCCATCTTGCTCCGTTTGATAAAGGCGTTTCGACGCGCCAACAGGTGGGTCAGAGCCGGTCCAACCGGTTCATGGGTGTCCACCCGCTGGTAGTCAAATCCGAAGCCGAGGGCCACCTTGGCAACCGTTTTGTTGTGGGCTTCAAGCGCATCGAGATAGCTTTTCCGCAATGCCCGGGGGTCAATCCGAAGCCTCCCCTCACCCTCCAGGCCTTCGAAAGGCGAAGGCTGCGTGAAGGAAAACTGCATCTCCTGCCGGTCCAGCGTCTGGAGAAGGATGACATCATTCTTTCGATGACGAAAGCGGGCCAGGGCTTGTCGAATTGCCTCGGGATCCTCGAAAAAGTCGGAGATGAAAATAAACAAAGCCCGATTCGTGATCTTGCCCAGAATCTGTTCCGTGACCTTGACGATATCGGTTCCCGTCTCCACGGGATGCGAGCTCAAAGCATTGATGATCCGGCGCCACTGGCCCTGGCCGCTGGATCTCTTTACAAGCGTTTTTATCTCCTCTGCATACACACACACTCCGACCCGGTCCTGTTGATGCAGGCAGAGGTAGGCAATGGCGGTGGCAGTGGCGGTGGCATGATCATACTTCGTCCAGGCAAGACGCCTGCGACTGGCTTCCGTGCCCCCCCAGTTTTTCTTGATGGTCATGCTGCCATAGTTCATCGACGCCGATGCGTCGATCATCAGAATGATATCAAGGTTCGTTTCCTGCTGATATTGCTTGACGTACAGCTTGTCGGTCCGGCCGTACACCTTCCAATCGAGATGCTTCAGATCATCCCCGGCGACATACTGGCGATGCTGGGCGAACTCGACGGCCATTCCCTGGTAGGGTGAACGGTGAGTGCCGCTCATCACCCCCTCGACGATCATCTTTGCCCGGAGTTCAAACGGCGATAGCTGCGCCAGCGTTTCCGGGGCAAGATATTGTTCCGCTCGAAGTGTCTGGCTATCCACCATGTGGCCTTTTGCGTCTCCATGACGATGACCTGGGTCAGGGTTCCGGTCAGTTCATGACCATGTCCATCTGCTGTTCCGTCACCCCATCATTCGACTCGATGGGTGTCGCTTCGAGCAGTCGATCGACAATGTCATCCGCCGTCACGCCGTCGGCTTCCGCATTGAAGTTGGTGATGATTCGGTGGCGCAGCACCGGAAGAGCCACGGCCTTGATATGCTCGGGCATAACGTGCGTCGCTCCGGAGAGAATCGCCCGGGCCTTGGCGGCCAGCACCAGGTACAGGCTTGCCCGCGGGCCGGCACCCCAACTCACATAATTTTCAACCACTTCAGGTTTTTCACCACCTTCCCGGATGCGGGTTGAACGGGTCAATCGCAACGCATAACGCACGACGTGATCCGCGACCGGCACGGTACGAACAAGTTTCTGGATCCGAAGCACTTCCTCGCCGGTGATGACTGCCTCGACGCCGGCCTCCTCCAGGGACGTGGTCTGCTGGACGATTTGCAATTCCTGTTCTTCGGTGGGGTACTTGATTTTGATACTGAACATGAACCGGTCAAGCTGAGCCTCCGGCAGCGGGTAGGTGCCTTCCTGCTCGATGGGATTCTGGGTGGCGAGCACGAAAAACGGCGCGGGAAGCGGATGTCGCACGCCGCCCGCAGTAACCTGACGTTCCTGCATTGATTCCAGCAGCGCCGCCTGGGTCTTGGGCGGGGTGCGATTAATCTCATCCGCAAGAATGACGTTGGAAAATATCGGCCCCTTCACGAAACGCAGTTCACGCGCGCCAGTGGACTTGTCTTCTTCGATCACCTCCGTGCCGGTCATGTCTGATGGCATGAGATCGGGAGTGAACTGGATACGGGAAAAGCCCAAGCTCATGGTCTTGGCCAGCGTGGAAATAAGCAAGGTCTTGGCCAGACCCGGCACCCCGATGACGAGGGCGTGACCGCCACAGAAGATGGTCATCATCAATTCATTGACGACCTGATCCTGACCTACGATGACCTTGCGAATCTCGCCGGTAATTCGGTCGTATGCGGCCTTCATTTCGGCCACGGCGAGTTCGGGGTTATCGGACACGGTGTTGGGTTTCGAGGCAAGTGGATCGGGCATGGAATGCTTCCAATAAAAAGAGAAAAGTCGCCTGATTACTCTGTTTTTCGGGCGAAAACCGCACTTAGGGTAAGTATAGTCGCCGATTTCTGCAGAACAGAGAAAATACACGGAAGTACGCTTGTCTTGTACCCTCTCGGAAAGGTCGGAGTTGCCCGAACTACCGGAAATTGAGCACCTCAAACGAACCCTTGAGCCCGTCCTTGTGGGATCAGAAATCACTACGGTCCGGATCCTGCGACGGGATATTCTCCATCGTGGCTCAGGTTATGAAAAAGAAACAGCTCGTATCAAGTCAGAATGCCTCTTGGCTCGTTCACGGATCATCAGACTCGACCGATATGGTAAACAACTGGCACTTTCCAGTGAGAGTGGCAAGGTTCTTTGCATCCATTTAGGCATGTCAGGCCAACTCCAGTACCTCCCGACAAAATCAAGACTCGAGAACAATCGTCATGTGCATTGCATTTGGACAATCCGCGGCCCAAAGTCCTCCGGTCGTCTGATCTTTCGCGATCCGCGACGTTTCGGAGGGATCTGGGTATTTGCAACGCTCGATGAGTTGCACATTTCCCGTTGGTCACGACTCGGACCCGATGCCCTCGATATTCGTTCCCGATCCCTTTTTCAACAACTCATTCGGACTCGCAAATCGATCAAATCCGCGTTGCTCGATCAATCATTGATTGCGGGGGTAGGTAACATCTACGCTGATGAATGTCTTTTTGCATCCGGCATCCATCCCTCAAGACCGTCGAACGAACTGAGTACCGTCGAGGTTACCAGGCTGGCAAAACATCTGCGCAAGATTTTGCAAAACGCCATCCGTGCCGGGGGTTCGACGATTCACTCCTATAGAGATGGGAATGGAGAAGTCGGCACCTACGTGTCCAAACATCAGGTGTACGGTCGGGCGCACATGCCTTGCGTGAAATGTCGTAGACCGCTGTGCCGTACAACCATAGCCCAGAGAACCACTGTCTTCTGTTCGACATGCCAGCGAGCAGAAAACTAGTCCCCAAGACGCCACGTTAAAGTTTTCAGAACTTGCCCACAAATTACCCCCCGGCGGAGCCGGTGCATCATTGACTCGGATTTGATGCTCGGTCATGGGGTGAGTCGGAAGGGGGTAATAAGAGAATAGTGTTTAACTATCATCATCATCGTTAAATACCCCGTCGTTTTGTGGGGAACTGAAGTCGTTCGATGCTAAAGGGATGCCCGTACGTAGCTAATGGTGACCGTCGAATGCGGGGAAGCTGATGGTTATCAGTCTCCTCTGCTCCCTGTCCTGTGTTTTGTGTCCGCTTCCTGAACTTCATCAAGCAAATGTACGTGAGTATGACGTACGGTGGGGTAAGACCCGCACGATGAATAGGGCGCGTTCGGAAAGAAGTGAACATGCGAGTGGAAGGTCGAACACGCGCGGTTGTGGGGGGGTTGTGGGTTATTCGTTGAAAGTTCCCACCACCCGCGTCGAAATCTGATCCTCAAGCCTGGTGACATCCATATCAAGTGTATTGTCGCGTTCGCGTTTGGAGTCGATCATACGGATTGCGTGCATAACGGTGGTATGGTCTCTCCCCCCGAAGTAGCTGCCGATTTCTTCCAGACTGAAGCGGGTATGTTTCCGGGCCAGCCACATACCGATCTGTCGCGGCAAGGCAATGGATTTGTGGCGCCTTTTTGAGAGGAGATCGGTCAGTTTCACGTCATAGTAGCCGGTTATGGCGTCAATGATCTCCTGAATGGTTGGATTCGCGGATTGAGAGGAACCGGTGGGTTCGCCAATTGCCTGCTTGGCAAGGTCGAGATTGATGGGCGTGTTGCTGATCAACGCCAAGCCCTGAATCTTTGTGATCGCGCCTTCGAGTTCACGAATATTTGAATCGATTTTTGCGGCGATATAGCTGGCCACATCGTCAGGTAAATCGAGGTTACGCAGATTTGACTTGTTTTTTACGATTGCCACGCGTGTTTCGTAACAGGGTTTCTCGATTCGCGCCACGAGACCGCAGTTGAAGCGACTGGTAAGCCGCTCTTCGAGATCGGGGATCTCGTTGGGGAGGGCGTCCGAGCTGAGAATGATCTGCCGACCGGTCTGGTAAAGGCTGTTGAAGGTATGGAAAAATTCTTCCTGGGTGCGATCACGCTTGGAGAGATCGTGAATATCGTCAATGACGAGGATATCGACATTCCGGAACCGATGGCGGAATTGAGCCATCAGCCCCGCCTGCACGGCATCGAGGAATTGTGTCATAAATCCATTACAGGAAACGTAATAGATTCTCATGCTGGGGCGATGGCGGATGGCAAGCTGGCAGATGGCTTGCAAGAGATGAGTTTTCCCCAAGCCAACCCCGCCGTGGATGAATAACGGGTTATAGGCACGACCGGGTTTTTGCGCCACGGCATAGGAAGCCGCATGGGCCAGACGATTACCCGGCCCGACAATGAAATTATCAAAAGAATAATCCGGGCTTATCAACATATCGTCGTCGCTCGAGAGCAACCCACGATCAGTAGAGTCTCCATTCACAAACTCAGGATTGATGGAGTCGTCCCGGGGAGCAGGATGACTCTCAACCAGATCCGCGTCTCCCACAAAGCGAACGGCAAGGAGACGACCTGTTACCGATTGAGCCGCTTCCGTAAACTGCTCCACGCAGCAGCGTTGCAGATACTTGAGCTGCACCGGCTCCTTGACGAGCAGCCGCAGGGTCCCTCCGGATATTTCCAGCGGCTCAATATCGTCGAACCAATGACGGCACATGCTCGGGTGGTTTGATCGTAAATGCGCATTGATAGCGTCCCTGGTATGCGGATCTGGTCTTCCCATCAATCTCGCCTCGACACTTGAATTTTGTGAATTAAGGCTAACGACACTGTTCAAGAAGTGAGTTCGAGTGCGCTCCCACGATCCATCGTTTCATGCACAAAGTCATTCACTTCACCAGTGTGGAATTTAGAGAGATTTTGTCATCAAGTCAACCCTGACAGAATGCGATTCTCAGGACATGTCAACTCTTTGACGAAAGTGCTTCGATTTCAGCCAGTTGTTTTTCGTAACGCAAGCGATTAGCGCGATGATCCATGAGAAAATGAACGCGGGATGACTGTTCTTCTCCCACGAGTTTGCTCAACATCTCACGGGATAATCCGAGATTTGTTCTTCGGGAGGCGTGAACGAGCACGATTGCCTCCGCCTTCCATACGGAAAGCAACTTGGCGATGTCACCAACATGCAGGTGCTTGCCGATTTTTGCACGTGAATAGTGATCGCTCTCAAAGAAGGTACATTCAGAAATGATGATCTTTGCTTCAGCAAACTCATCCCGGAACAAAAACGGCCCGAATTCAGTGTCGCCGGTGTAAGCGATCAGGGGGATCTCCAGAATTCGCGTGATTTCCACGCCCTTTTGTTTCAATTCCCGCAGTTTTTCCTGCGGCAAGCCGAAAAATTCCTCTTTGAGCTTGCTGCGATACTCGATGATCGCGTAGCCAAGCGCCGTAACGGTGTGACTCATTTCAATCGCCCGAATACGAATATTACGCTTGATCTCGAACTCTGCGCCCGGTTCCAGCGGTATCACTTCAAATTTTGTGTTTTGCTTTTCCAACTCAACCCAGGACTGCATCATCTTGTTGATGGCATCTGCCAGCTCCGGGTGGCAGATGCATTTGCCGACCCCCATTCGCTGAAACATGCGCTGGCTGAAGTAGTAGGGCAGGCCGGCCACATGATCCATATGGCCGTGACTGATGGCAACGTAGGGCGAGGAAAGGGCAATGCGAGGGCACAAACCGATATCAAATGTCACATCAAGCTCCGGGAGCTGAACCACCGTCTGCTCACCGGCAACGCTGACCCCCTGTATGCGATAAGGCGGAAGATAAAGAAAACCAACCTGTCCCACTCGGGGTGGGGGCTTGGGCAGCATCGTGAAATCTCCTTCGACGGCGTTTTCACGCCGCCAGGTCGCTAGGTCTCTGTTGCCATGCTAAGGCACCAGATCGTTCAGTCAATTTGTCATTCAGGAATTCGCATGATTTTGAAAAGGAAAACGGCGAGCCGGAATCACCTGAAGTCTGGTGCCGTCATCAGGAAGTCGCTTGCTCTTCTGAGATGCGTTTCATATCCTCATCCGCCCTGCCCCGTTCGTCTAGTGGCCCAGGACGCCGGGTTCTCATCCCGGTAACAGGGGTTCGAGTCCCCTACGGGGTATTCTCCATTGATATTGAGGTGGTGCGTAGCGCCTGCGGATCAACGCGGGTGTGCTGCTTTTTGAGGCTTGTCCCGGGTCAGAATTTGAAGCCAAATCAGGAGGCGAAAGGCACCGGAATCGTGATGGTTTCGGTCAGCGTGGTCAGTGAACCGCCGAAGATCATGGGCAGCTTGCGAAGCGAGAGACGCAACTCGTTTCGGTCCAGATCGATGACGATCCCGTCAACGCAGCGTCGGATCGCGGCCTGCCGCCGATCGAGCGGGTTGTCACTGAGCGAGATCCGGAGCGAGGCGATGAATCCCGCCGTCTCGGTGATCAACTCCTGGCACTCCTCTTCCGTGATCGCAAGGTTCTCAAGCGATTCCAATTGATCCTCAAGCTGCTCGCGTTCCTGGGTCAACTCGGAGAGCCGTACATCAGCCAGGTTCTTGTTCCTGGCGGTGATGTTATCGAGGAGATTCCGCACTTTGCGATCGATTTTTCTCACTTGTGATTTGATCGACGCTTGGGTCTTTGCTATCTCCGTGATGTCGCTACCGATCTGCTCGTCTAGCACATCAGCCATGCGATCCTGAGCATCATCACCGATGAACGGTTTGTAGAGGTCAATAACGGCCTCGATCACTGCTTCTTCAAGCAGTTCCTTCTTCAATCTCCCGATCTGACATGTACTGCGGCCATGTCTGATGTACCCGCCGCACGCGTAGCCGAGGGTCTTGTGCCGTTTACCGTTCTTGTCGCGGCGGCTCAGGTATTGCGAATGGCCTTCGTAGCGATTGCCGCATCGTCCGCACGTCATCAGCTTCGACAAAAGGTACTTGGACCTCGGACCGGTCCAACCTCCAGGAGGCTCTCGTGATCCGACTTTCTTGCCGGTACGCGAGTTGATTCCTCGTTGCAGTACCGAGGTCTCCAACTCCTCGCGAAGGAACTTGGCCGCTTCCCACTTGCGCCGACTCACGATCACGGGATGCGTGTCCGGCACTACGATCCAATCAGACTCGTCATTGAACTCGAGCCGATGGGATTGAGCCTGCGGCCGCTCGATTGCCTGTCCGTTCGAGATTCTGTGGAATCGGGCATCGGTGCGCCGATTCCAGACGGTGTCCCCGACGTAGACGGGATTGGTCAGGATCGACCTGATCGTCGTGATCGACCACTTGCCTCGATACCGCCGGTCCCAACCCGGGCCGCGGGGTGAGAGAACACCCTTCCTGTTCAGAGCATCTGCGACCGCCTTGTAGCCGCGGCGCTCCTCGACATACAGTCGAAAGATCTCACGCAAGGTCGCAACTCGCGATTTATCGCTGAGCACGAGCTTGCAGTAATCACTTCGTGACGTGACGATCGTCTCTCCGCGCGGCAACGATCGCGTGAGCTTCACATTCTCGTCGTATATCTCCTTTGCCCCATCCCGCATAAAGCGCACATGCATCAGGAACAACCCTGAAGTGCTCTGATAGCGAAGGTCATACCCATAGGGCGGCACCCCACCCATCCAAGCACCCCTGGCATCATCCCCGACCCCAGAATTGACCTTTGACAACAGACCACGGATGGTGACCTTTGAGAGGTCTTTCGATTCCTGCCGGGCCTGCCACTGCTTGACTGGGCGGATCAGATCGTCGGTACTGTCACCGGTGAAATTCTCTGACACGTAGAGCACTTCGATCCCCTGCATATGGAGCAAGTGCCGGTAGTACCCAGCCTCATCGTTGCCGACACGACCGAACCGCTTGACGTCGTACACGATGACGAACTGGAATTCGCAACGCTTCCGTTTGGCATCCGCCATCAACGCCTGGAACGCCCGCCGACCGACCGTGCTCGTGCCGCTGACCGCGTCGTCGGTGTAGTACCGATGCACCCGGAATCCATGCTCCTCCGCATACGCCTCAATGGCCGCTTTCTGATCAGGAATCGACTGCTCCTGCCGATCAGTGGATCGCCGCAAATAGCCAACGGCAACCTGTGATTTCCTGTCCTGCTTCGCGTATCCCGTGCCTGGATTTCGTGCCATGATGATGCCTCCAAGTCTTTGTCACCACAGCACATAGGGGCATGAGAGGACCCCGATAGCAAGGCCATCTGGTCCGATATCGTATTGAATTTACCCAGATCTGGCCGAATTGCGGCCAATTAACCGCACCGTGGCGGAGGCGGAGAGCATCCTGTTCATGGCCGGAGACAACGACACTGATGGTCGCCAAATACTGGCGAGAGAATCTGTACGGCCCATACCAATTACACGGACAGTCTCCGCAGCTGATACACCATAGTCAGACGATGGACAGAGCGACCTCCGGGTGTCCACCCCGGAAGTTACTGTTCACAAAATGAGTCGAACACTCTGACCTTTACTCATTCCAGTCGACTTACACGAACGTCCATCTAATCCGCCCCTAGCGCCTTGAAAACGGCGTCGATAGGATCCGCATAGAAACTGGTCTGAAACTTCGCAAACAGTTCTCCAGGCACGCTCGGGATAGCACCAACGCTCGCCATCGGCAGGAGCAGCCGCTTGCCGCCTGCGTCGAAGACCACTTGCAGGGTCTCGGCAACATTCTCCACTGGCACAACACTTCCACCAAGGCTCATGCTGCCTAGAACCACCATTTGTGATTGCACCGGCTTTCCGAGTACTGCCGAGCAAAGAGCCACGAACGTCGCCAGCGTAAGGCTCGATGTGGGACCTGTATTGTGCAGTTCCACGACGTGCAGATGGTAATCATGATCACCGAATTTGATGGAGGCACTTACGTTGTTCGCATTCGCCTTGAAGAAATCGAATCCGACCTTTACTGCCTCCTTGGCTGCAGAACTCGATCCCAAGCCTGACATCTTTAGCGCTCCATTGCCGGCGGTGACTTGGGTCTCCATACGATAAAGTCCCAGATGATTGTCGTTTCCCCGAGAAACGATATGGAGTACACCAGGATTCATAGGGCCGTCGGGGATGAGCGATCCGCCTCCCTGCTCCGGAACGCTGACGAAGTGCTCCTCGTTTGAGTCTTGGTCGATGTAACTGAAGTGAACGTCGTAGAATTCCATCCCCCCTATCTTCTTCAGCTGTTCCTTGATCCTTCTTCGTGCCTCAAGTGCATACTCGAGACATCGCCGCACAGCGTCCTTTTCATAGTCCTCGTGTGGGTAAAGCAGTTTAAGCAGACCGGACACGGTACGTCGTACAGCGATGGTATCCCGCTGGTTGAGATCGCGCCCCAGTCGGAAGTACTTGTTGATTGCGTCACCGAAGGTGCGCTTTCGCATTTCACGGAGTGCTTCTGCAAGATAGTCGGTGATGAGACCGTATTGGTTGGTCAGGAACTCGGGTCTCATCTTCGGGATTTCCCAACCTGGAATATACGCGTGAAAACGGTCGAAGAACGCGGAGTCGATCATTGCTTCTGGGAATGGCGCGAAGAGGTGGCTTGTCTTGATGAGCGTTTCGACGTTACTGATGTTTCCAATAAAGACCATTGATGCATACGCGGCCACAGAGTCACGACCCCTGGCAAAGGACCCAGAAGCCATGTAGTCCTTCATGATCTGGACACCGTCCTTGTCCTTGAAGGAGATGCCGGCAACTTCATCGAACGCGACCACATCCCATACGCCTACCAGGCCCACAGTCCGTCGGGCGAGGTTGTAGAACAGGTTGGCTACGGTGGTCTGGCCGCCGGAGATCAAGATGCTGTTGGGGCTGATCTCCTTGTAGATATGGCTCTTGCCGGTACCCTTCGGTCCCAGCTCGCAGACGTTGTAGTTGTTCTCCACCAAAGGGATCATGCGTGCGAGGAGATGCCACTTCACGCGATCGTCGAAGTGAGTCGGCTCCAAACCGGTCGAGCGAATCAGTACGTCGATCCACTCCGACTCGGTGAATGCCCTTCGCCCTTGGAAGAACTCCTCCATGTCCATATTGGGCATTTGGATGGGCTTGATATCGCGGATGACGAATGGCGAGCTCTTCTGGCCCTCCTCGAAGAAGTACTCCACAGTGAGAATCGCCCAGATCCCACCCGCGAGGAGCTTCTCGTACTGTTTCACGAAGCTGCTGTTGACCTCGACACTCTTGATTCCGAGGTTTGCGAGGAGCGCCTCATAAACGTCACGGCGCTCGTTGAGTGTGACACTCACCTTGTCAATGATCTTGAGGCTGCCTCGCTCTCGGATTGTCGACTTGACCTTCTCCGCTTCATCTGGTCGCACGTAGTTCTCAGCAAGCACGCGTTTGACCGTCTGCATTCCATCCTCGATGATCTCTGGATCCGTGGAGGCACAGTAGGTCCCGAGCAGGTACTCGAGGACGTACACGGGCACGTTCGCGCCTTCCTTGACGAGCTTAGTGAGGTCCTTGCGGACGACTCGGCCAGCAAAGTGCTGGGTGAGCATCTCATCCAAGTTCGACTCGACGGTTTCTTGTGTTTCAGAAGTCATCGGTGAATGCCCTGTCGATTATTACATCTACTGCTTCATGCTCGATACCCGTATCAGCTTCCTGGAGAACGAGGCGATATGGTCGGCGCTTATCAAACTCACGATCCTGGAGCGTCAACGTCACCCACTTGCGCCGGTCATCAAGAGACTCCGATGTGCTGTCAAAGGTGACGGTGTCAACATTGGTGACTGGCGTGTCTCCGTCGTAGACAGCGATCTTCAGGGTCACCGGCTTGATGCGGTCACCTGCCGACTCCATCTGGAGCAGCTCGAATCGATGCCGCGACGTTGTGATCTTGTGACCGGCGCCAAGCACGTGAACAGGCACGAACTTCGTCGCTGTCTTGCCACGTGTGCCCTTGTCCTTGCGATGTCGCACCGTGATGACCGGCACTACGACCTCCTGTGGCATGGCCCCGCCGTGGAAGTACTTCGCTCCGCCAGCGAAATGAAAGCGATTCGTGCCCTTCGGGATCCAGAACTCCATGCCACCTTCGGCACCCGCAGTGACCTTGGTGAAGCCATGTAGAGCGGCGGGATGGTCTCCCAAATCCCGGCCAAGAAGGTATCGTTTCTTGGCAATGACCGTGCCATCGGGCTTGTCTCCGAGGCTACTCTTGTCCGTCTGGTCCGGACCGGATTCGGTGAAGAGAAAGCCGTGGTCGGCCGTTATCAGCACGAAGTTTCCGTTGAGGTTGTCGATAACGTAGCGCACGATACCCGCAAGCTGGACGATGGTTCTCCGAACCGCCGCGAAGGTCCGATCTTCGGTAGATGCGGAATCGCCAACTGAGTCAATGATGTTGTGGTAGATGTAGACGACCCGGCTATCAGCAACAAGGGCGCGCCCATCCTCTTTCTTAAGGGCGATCAGTTCGTCCGCTCTCAAGGCAAGCCCTTTCACGCTGGCCAGAATCAATCCTCGCTGATCGATGCTTGCTGTGGACTTGCCGTCGGCGAGCACCGTTCCATTGTCCTGGTACTCAAGGGTCCGGTGTGGCAAGAGGCTTGCCATGCCCAAGGCCGTGTAGGAAGGAAGTACGCCAAGTTGAGATGACAGCGTGGCCTCGAAGCGATACTTGCCATTGAGATCGCGTGTCAGCTCCTCAGCTGCTTCGTAGCGGAAGGCGTCGCTGATGATGACAAACATACGACGGTTGTCGGCCTTGCCGAGCCAGGGTTTGA